>DOOK01000340.1 GCA_003512805.1 Erwinia sp.
TGCCTTGAGACAATGCCTGGTTTTTGACGGGATCTGTGGAACGGAGTAAAAATGGGTCAGGAAAAGCTTTATATAGAGAAAGAGTTAAGCTGGTTATCCTTTAATGAGCGCGTTTTACAGGAAGCGGCGGACAAAACCAATCCCCTGATTGAACGGATGCGGTTTTTGGGCATCTACTCCAATAATCTGGAAGAGTTTTATAAAGTCCGCTTTGCCGATCTCAAACGCCGCATTTTGATTGGGGAAGAACAGGGTTCGCCCGACACGCCGCGCCACCTGCTAAAAAAAATTCAGGCTCGCGTGCTGAAAGCCGATCAGGAGTTTGACGGCCTCTATAACGATTTGCTGCTGGAAATGGCACGCAACCAAATCTTTCTGATTAACGAACGCCAGCTCTCTCCCAACCAGCAAAGCTGGCTGCGACACTATTTCAAACACGAGCTGCGTCAGCACATCACGCCGATCCTGGTTTATCCCGATACCGATCTGATTGAGTTTCTGAAGGACGACTACACCTATCTGGCCGTAGAGATTATTCGTGGTGAAGAGATTAACCATGCGCTGCTGGAAATCCCGTCCGACAAAGTGCCGCGCTTCGTCAATCTGCCCCCTGAAACGCCACGCCGTCGTAAACCGATGATTCTGTTAGATAACATCTTGCGCTATTGTCTGGGCGATATCTTCAGCGGCTTTTTTGATTATGACGCGTTGAACGCCTATTCGATGAAGATGACCCGCGATGCGGAATATGACCTGGTCACCGAAATGGAGTCCAGCCTGCTGGAGCTGATGTCTTCCAGCCTGAAGCAACGCCTGACCGCCGAGCCGGTACGCTTTGTCTATCAGCGTGACATGCCCGACGCGATGGTGGAAATGCTCAGCAAGAAGCTGAACATCAGCAATTACGATTCTATCGTGCCCGGCGGCCGTTACCACAACTTCAAAGACTTTATCGGTTTCCCGAACGTCGGCAAGGCCAATCTGGTCAACAAGCCGCTGCCGCAGCTGCGCCATATCTGGTTCGATCGCTTCCGCAACGGCTTTGACGCCATTCGCAATCGCGACGTACTGCTCTACTACCCTTATCACACCTTTGAGCACGTGCTGGAGCTGCTGCGTCAGGCCTCCTTCGACCCTGCCGTGCTGGCGATCAAGATCAATATTTACCGCGTGGCGAAGAACTCACGCATTATCGATGCCATGATCCACGCCGCCTATACCGGTAAAAAAGTCACCGTGGTGGTGGAGCTGCAGGCACGCTTCGATGAAGAAGCAAATATCCACTGGGCGAAACGCCTGACGGAAGCGGGCGTGCACGTGATTTTCTCCGCGCCCGGTCTGAAAATTCACGCCAAGCTGTTTTTAATTTCCCGTCGGGAAAACGGCGAAATTGTCCGCTATGCCCATATCGGCACCGGCAATTTCAACGAGAAAACCGCGCGCATTTACACCGACTATTCTTTGTTAACCGCAGACGCCCGCCTGACTAATGAGGTCAGACGCGTCTTTAACTTTATTGAAAACCCTTATCGTCCGGTCACTTTCGAGCACCTGATGGTGTCGCCGCAGAATTCACGGCAGATGCTTTATCAGCTGATCGACAATGAGATAGCCAACGCGCAGAAAGGCGTGCAGGCAGGCATCACGCTGAAGATCAACAACCTGGTTGATAAAGGTCTGGTGGACAGGCTTTATACCGCTTCCAGCGTCGGTGTGAAGGTCAATTTGCTGGTGCGCGGCATGTGCTCGCTGATCCCTAATCTGCCGGGCATCAGCGACAATATTCGCGTCATCAGCATCGTCGACCGCTATCTGGAGCACGACCGCGTCTATATTTTTGACAACGGCGGGGACAAAAAAGTGTTCCTCTCTTCTGCCGACTGGATGACGCGCAATATTGATTATCGTATTGAAGTGGCCTGCTGCATCCTTGACCCTATTCTGAAACAGCGTGTGCTGGATATTATTGGCATCCTCTTCAGTGATACGCTTAAGGCGCGCTTCGTAGACAAAGAACTTAGCAACCGTTACGTTCCGCGCGGCAACCGCCGCAAGGTGCGCGCGCAGTTGGCTATTTACGATTACATTAAATCTCTGGAACAACCTGACTAATCACTATGCCAATATCCCAGAAAAGTACGCCCAAACCCCAGGAGTTTGCCGCCATTGACTTGGGCTCAAACAGTTTTCATATGGTGATTGCCCGCGTGGTGGACGGTGCCATGCAGGTGCTCGGCAGGTTGAAACAGCGAGTGCATCTGGCCGACGGGCTGGATCATAACAACGTGCTGGCCGAAGAGGCGATAGAGCGCGGCCTGAGCTGCCTGGCGCTGTTCGCCGAGCGCCTGCAGGGTTTCAGCGCGGCCAACGTCACCATCGTAGGCACCCACACGCTGCGTCAGGCCGTTAACGCGGAAGATTTTTTACAGCGCGCGGCGGACGTTATCCCCTACCCGATTGAAGTCATTTCCGGTCAGGAAGAGGCACGCCTGATTTTTATGGGCGTGGAGCACACCCAGCCTGAAAAAGGCCGCAAGCTGGTGATCGACATTGGTGGTGGCTCGACCGAGCTGGTGATCGGTGAGGATTTCGAGCCCAAACTGGTAGAAAGCCGCCGCATGGGCTGCGTCAGCTTCGCCAATCTCTATTTCCCCGGCGGCGTCATCAGTAAAGAGAATTTTCGCCGCGCGCGGCTGGCCGCCACGCAGAAACTGGAAACGCTTTCCTGGCAGTACCGCCTGCACGGCTGGCAGTATGCGCTGGGTGCGTCTGGCACCATCAAAGCTACGGTAGAAGTGTTGCAGGCGATGGGTGAGAAAGACAAGTTAATCACGCCGGAACGGCTGGAAAAACTTTATGACGAGGTCATCAAACATAAATCTTTCGACAGCCTGAGCGTGCCGGGCCTCTCCGACGAACGTAAAGTGGTGTTTGTGCCGGGCCTGGCTATTCTGTGCGGCGTTTTCGACGCGCTGGCTATTCGTGAACTCAGGCTGTCGGACGGCGCGCTGCGCGAAGGCGTGCTGTATGAGATGGAGGGCCGCTTTCGCCATCAGGATATTCGTAGCCGTACCGCGCAGAGCATGGCGAACCACTACGCTATCGACAGCGACCAGGCGAGGCGCGTGCTGGACACCACCGAACAGCTCTACGTCCAGTGGCGGGATCAAAACCCTAAGCAGGCCAATCCACAGCTTGCCGCACTGCTGAAATGGGCAGCGATGCTGCATGAAGTGGGGCTGACCATCAACCACAGCGGCCTGCATCGCCATTCGTCTTATATCCTGCAAAACACCAATATGCCGGGCTTTAATCAGGATCAGCAGACGCTGTTGGCTACGCTGGTGCGCTGGCATCGCAAAGGGGTCAAGGTGGACGAGCTGCCACGCCTGACGCTCTACAAGAAAAAACAGTTTCTGCCGCTGGTGTTTCTGCTGCGGCTGGGCACGCTGCTGAATAATCAGCGCCAGGCCACTTCGACGCCCGATTCGCTGCTGTTGGAGACGGACGACGGCCACTGGACGCTGACTTTCCCCCGCGATTACTTCAGCCAGAATAACCTGGTCCAGCTCGATCTGGAGCGCGAACAGAGCTACTGGAAAGAGGTAACCGGCTGGCAGCTGATGATTAAAGAGTCTGATGAATGAACCAGAAGCCCGACAATTATTACACCGAAAAGTATCAGCTTACCGCCCCGCACTCCGAAGTCGTGGCGGCCGTTAATCAGATAATGCCCGGTGGTCGGGCGCTCGATCTGGGCTGCGGAAGCGGGCGGAATGCGCTTTGGCTGCATTCAAAGGGATTTGATGTGACCGCCTGGGATCGCAACCCGGCCCGTCTTGAACAAATCATTGCCGAAGAGAAGCTGAGCGGTATTCATCCCGCCGTAAAAGATCTTAATGACGTGCGGTTTAATGGCGCTTATGAGCTGGTGCTGTCGACCGTAGTGATGATGTTT
>DOOK01000343.1:0-295 GCA_003512805.1 Erwinia sp.
GGCTCTGCTCGTCAGAAGCGGAGGCGATTTCGCCCATGATGTCGGTTACGCGGGTCACGGCGTTAACGATATCCGCCATCGTTTCACCCGCACTTTCCACCAGCTGAGATCCGGTATCGACACGTGCGACAGAATCTTCAATCAGGCCTTTGATTTCTTTTGCTGCCTGAGCACTGCGCTGCGCCAGATTGCGCACTTCACCGGCCACAACCGCAAAGCCACGACCCTGTTCACCCGCACGCGCGGCTTCCACCGCGGCGTTCAGTGCCAGAATGTTGGTCTGGAAGGCGATGCC
>DOOK01000343.1:530-2785 GCA_003512805.1 Erwinia sp.
CTGCCCGCGATGTCGCTCATGGTTCTCACCACGCCGTCCACCACTTTGCCGCCCTTCTGCGCGGTTTCCGATGCGCTCAGCGCCAGCTGTGAAGCCTGACGGGCGTTTTCGGCGTTCTGCTTCACGGTAGCGGTCAGCTGCTCCATGCTTGCAGCCGTTTCTTCCAGCGAAGCGGCCTGCTGTTCAGTACGCGAAGAGAGATCGTTGTTGCCCGCAGAGATTTCGGTCGCGCCGGTATAGATAGCGTCAGAGCCGTCACGCACGTCGCTGACGGTGCGCACCAGCGACTGCTGCATCTCCCGCAGGCTTTCCGCCAGCAGCGTCATTTCACTACGGCCTTCTACGGCGATGGTCTGCGTCAGGTCGCCGCTGGCAATATGACGAATATGTTCAATATTGCTGTTCAACGGCACCAGCAGCAGTTTACGGATACCGCTCCAGGCCAGCGCGATGGCGGCAGCAGAAACCAGCAGGACGGCCAGCAGCAGCCAGATGGTCTGGTTGTAAGCGGTCTCGTTGTCTTTAACACCCTGCGCGGTCAGCTGATTAACCACGTCAAGCCAGTGGTTGTACGCCTGCTGGAACTGCTCCTGATAGCTTTGGGTCGGCTGCGCAACGAAGTCGTTAAAGCGTCCTGTTTCCATCATCACAATCAGCTCGGAAAGCGCGGTGTGGAACTGGTTGTAGTTGGCCAACAGCGCCTGGACATCATCTGCTTTTTTACCTTCTTCACTCAGCGTCGCGTTGAATACCGCCATTGATCGATCGGCAGTAGCCAGGTCGGCCTTGGCCTGCGTCATCAGATCGCTGGCAGAAGTCCCCGCGCCTGATTTGTTGACATCCAGCAGGTAACGAATACCGGCACGGTTCAGCGTATTACGCGCCTGCACCAGCGACACCCATGAACTGCCCATGGCTTGCTGAAGCGTGCGCATCTGCTGACTAAATTCAAAATTCTTTTTGTCGCTGTGGACGGCTTTAAAGAACAGACCGCCGGTCCCCAGCTGTAATACAGCAAACAAAACCAGCACGCTTATCAGGCCGGTCACCACTTTTATATTCTTGAACATAACTACCTCAGTTGGGGGGGCTATTTGGTTTAGTTATCGGCAGATGCCGGGGGATCTTTATCAGGGCGGAGGGCTTTCTAAAAAGAATTATGAGGCCATGCCGATGGGCCAGATCCCTGTGGTTCCAGCGGGTTAAGCGCATAGCAAAACTGCCGTCGGGTGGGGTTTGCGGTCCGTAAGGAAAGCCGTAAAGGCCGCCCGTTCTGCCGTGACTATTTCCCGCTGTCCTGCCCCTGAATGGATAAACAAAAGCCCGCTCAGGCAGGGTGCCGGAGCGGGCTTTTTAGCTATGTCTCAGGGCGAAATGCTCTCCCCTTTAACTTAAAATGTTTCCCAGCTACCTTCGTCAGCAGCGGGCGCGGCGGCTTTACGCTGCGCGGGCTTCAACGCACGCGGGGCAGGTGCAGCAGCACGCACGCTCTGATCTTTACGTACGCGGAATACGGCAACGGCCTGAGTCAGACGGCTGGCCTGTGCTTCCAGCGCGGCAGCGGCAGTGGCAGATTCCTGCACCAGCGAGGCGTTCTGCTGCGTGACGCGATCCATTTCGGTTACGGCAATACCGATCTGGTCGATACCACGGCTCTGCTCGTCAGAAGCGGAGGCGATTTCGCCCATGATGTCGGTTACGCGGGTCACGGCGTTAACGATATCGTTCATGGTTTCCCCTGCGGTACCCACCAGAACGGAACCGCTGTCCACGCGAGCCACGGAGTCTTCAATCAGGCCTTTGATTTCTTTCGCTGCCTGAGCACTGCGCTGTGCCAGATTGCGCACCTCACCGGCCACAACCGCAAAGCCACGACCCTGTTCACCCGCACGTGCGGCTTCCACCGCGGCGTTCAGAGCCAGAATGTTGGTCTGGAAAGCAATGCCGTCGATCACGCTGGTAATATCAGCAATCTTCTTCGAGCTGCCCGCGATGTCGCTCATGGTTTTCACCACGCCATCCACCACTTTACCGCCCTTCTGTGCCGTTTCCGATGCGCTCAGCGCCAGCTGTGAAGCCTGACGGGCGTTCTCGGCGTTCTGCTTCACGGTAGCGGTCAGCTGCTCCATGCTTGCAGCCGTTTCTTCCAGCGAGGCGGCCTGCTGTTCAGTACGAGCGGACAGATCGTTGTTACCCGCAGAAATTTCGCTTGCGCCGGTATAGATAGCGTCAGAGCCGTCACGCACGTCGCTGAC
>DOOK01000342.1:0-7601 GCA_003512805.1 Erwinia sp.
CGCCGCTTTCAGCCTGGCGGCAATGTCCGTGGTTGAAGTGGGATCCGGCACCGCTGCGCTGTCGGTGGTAACGGCAAAAATGCGGCTTTGACCAGCCGATTCCACAGCCGCCGCCACGCCGAGCACGTCGTCATCGCTGATAGCATCATCTGCGGTGGTAGCCACGGCCAGACCGTACCAGTTAGCATATTCCAGCGCGGCATTAACGGCTTCAACCAGCGTTTCTGCCTTGCCCTCTTCGCCCGTGGCGAGTGTTTTAGCCCAGCGGCCAATATAAAGCTGTTGTGGCTGCGGCGACTGCGCAAACCAGAGGGCCGCCGCCTGATATTCAGCGGACTTCAGGCCAAAATCTGCACCAATATCCGCGGCTCCAGTATAAAGGCGCAGGCGTTCCGTCAGAGGGATAACGGTGGCGCTCCCCATAATCAGCATTGAGCCAAAGTTACGACCGGAAGCGGCTACGGGCGACATCATGACGTCAACGTTCACGATGCCGGATAAAGGCAATCCTTGAGGCATATTATTCTCCAAAAAATTGAACGGGTGTTTCCACCAGTGAGTAAATTCCGTAGAGACGGAATATTTTACGAACAACATTGACCGTTAATTCATAACGGCGGGTCTGAGCGTTATTAACCGTTTCCAGTACGGTGGTAATATCGCTGCAATCGCTGACGCCAAGCGAAAGCTGTTTTAAGGCGGCAAGATTTTGCGCCAGCGTATTTCCGTCGCGAAAGCGGGCGGCATAAAGTTGGGCGGAAGGACCATAAAACCAGAGTCGGCACGTCATACGTTCATCCCGCCAGAGTTGAACATTTTCCTCCTGTTGATGAGTCAATACGGGTGTGCCTGCGGCGGCGATTTTCATTACGATAAAAGCACAGCCGCTTTCGTCGCTCGGTAGCCATGCTGGCGGCACAACGCCGTCATCAACCGCTACCCGATTTTTAGCCAGGCCGGTTAGACCCTGGATCCATGTGCTGAGTTGATCTTCCAGCGCGGCATCGCTGGCGGGTTCATCGTTCACTGGCGTCAGCCAGCCGGCTGCTTTACTGGTATTCGTCACCAGCAAACCTCCTGTGGGTTAGCAGAGAAAAAGTGAATGGCAGGCAGCAGAAAAGCGGATGAAAACAGGTTTCATCCGTTGTTCACTATTTAAAGCTGACACTGTTGGTGAATATAATCCTGCAGTCCCGTTATCTGAATGCGGGCCGTCGCTATTCTTTCCCTGAGAGTGAAATAATTCCGTTGAGCGGCGTCATTAAGTCGGGGGCTGGCTGCATCAGCCACGCCGACGGGGCGGGCCTTGACGGGACGATTGCAGCTGGCGGCGAGCTGCAGCCGACGCTTGCCAGTAGCCACATCATGTTCAAGCTGGCCAGCATTTTCCCTGGCCTGTTGCAATTGAGAAACATATTTTTTATCCATTGCGGCAGCGGTATTTAAGCGCTGCTGGAGAGTATTAACCTGCTCCTGCTGTTGCCGGAGCTGATTACGGGCATCGGTATAATGAGCATGATAAAAAAATGCGGCTTTTACTGAGGCTAATAAAACAAGCGTCAGGAAAATAAAAATGATTAATTTAATCTTCATTCATTTCATCCCCCTTCTCTTTCATTAATCAGAAATAGGCCAGCTTGCGGTTTACGCCGTTAATTTTAACGGTGATATAGCCAGCAGGTGCCGCGGTTGCCGCAGGGGCTTCCGCCACGGCCGTTGCCAGCGTGGCGAGTTCGCCATCAAAACCATAACCGGCAGCGCCATTATGAAAATTCATGACCGTAGAGAGCGTGACGCGTTTGGTCGTATCCAGATCGGTAACTTCCGAGAGATCGGCGCTAAACAACGAGCACTCTCCAGCTTCAAAACGCGACGGGCCGGTGGTTTTGAGATTGAGCATCACATCGCCGCACTGCGCCTTAAGCTTGATCCAGACTTCGCCATACAGGCCCTTGCTGTCGCTGGTTCTGACAATGCAGTCGATAACGCCCGAATCCCCTTCATAATGCAGATTGCCACCTACGGAACTGGCGCCGCGATAGAGATTCAGATACGCCTTCCCGCACACGTTGGTCAGCAGCGGCGCATCGGCAGGCTGGGTGGCGGTGTCCCGCAGCGTTTTACCGTGCATTTCCAGATGCCAGTGCTGGTTGGCATGAGGGAAGAAGAATTTGCCGACGCGGAACCATTTATCCTTATCTGAATCGTTGCTGACACGGTAGCCGGAATACCAGCCCGCCTTCAGAGAACCGGTCATCTCCGTGCCGTAGTTTTCATCGCGGCGCCAGCCATATTCAAAGCCTGACAGCCACGGCGTGCCGGATTTGGTCAGGTCGACTTTGGCGCCGGACTGGAGGCTGAGCGCGCGGATCGTGGCCTTGGTGTAATTCAGCTTTAACGGGTTTTCAGATGACTCAATGCTCAGCGCATCAATAATCCACTGACCGTTGCTCAAATCGCCAGGGAAACGCGTATGTTCAATCCATACGTTGCGGATCAGTCCTTGCGTAACGCGGGGCATATAAAGCGTGGCATCGCTGTAGCCTTTCTGGAAATTACAGTTCGACAGCTCGACTGCCGTTGAGTGATCCCAGACGCCGATAACAGAATCGGACCACTGGATATCAAACACCCGTGCATAGGTGGTGGTGGTGTAAATCTGATCCAGACGCGTGTCTAACGTATCGAGCAGTTTAAAAGCAGAACCGCCGATATTTTCAATACGGCAGCAGGTAATATTGACGAACTCGCCTTCTATCACGGTATTTTCAAAAAACGGCTGCCTGTTGCTGACCATTTCCGGCGTGATGACGCCCTTATTGGTTACGATATCCGCGGTAGCCTGGCCATCCCAGAAAATGCCACGAATGGCCGTCCGGCGTGCCCTAACCTTAAATACCGTCGAGGAGGACTGGTCGGAAATAATAATTGTGCGTGGCGACACGCCATATTCACAATCATCGCCGTACAGGCTGAAATAGTTGATTTCGCCTTCGCCGGTCAGGTCGACAGGGTTTATCAGGAATTTTCCGGCCGGGAAACGGATACCCACGCCGTGCACCGGGTTTTTACTGGTGTCACTGACCGGTGATGAGAAAGCCTGTCCCCATTTATACATATTGATACAGGCGTCATGGTTAACCTTGCCATTATCCGCATCGAAGTTGCTGTCGCCGCGAAGTCGCTTACCGCCGAAGTGATAAATATTAATATCCTCAACGTTATCGATAATACGCTTCCAGTAATAGCCGCCGCCCGTTGCCACGGCTACCGAGCCACCGTCATCCTTAGATGAAGCGATATCAGCATCGATAAAACCTACAAAACGCCCGCCGCCTTGGAAAGTAGAATCTTTATCGTAATAGCGTTTCAGCAGAGCGATTTCGCCTGCAGCGGAGGGTTTGGTCGTGCGTAACTCAGCAAATGAATTAACTTCAATCATCTTATTTTCCTTAGTGGGTAAAATAGTTTTTCAGTAAAATGCAGCAAACCTGCCCGCGCTGTTTTTAATCACGCAGGAAAGGAACGCATGGGGAATTATTTTGCGAGGAAAAGCGCCAGCTCTCTTTTCCTGCGCGGTAAAAGCGCCTCAGGTAATTGCCCCGCCCTTTTCCATAACAGCATGGCTTCGGCGGCACCTTCATCATCGCCTTCATTGATTTTCTTCAATACTGTTGATCCCTTAAAAGCGCTGACGCCGATATTAAAAACCAGACTACATAAAGCGTCGTACTGGTTTTGCGTCAGGCTGACCTGCACTTCTTCATTAATGCTCTTTTCAACATAAGAAATATCGGCAAGCAGCAGCCTATCGCTTTGCTCAGCGGTAATGACCAGGCCGGCAGCTATCGGGCTATTATCGACCAGGCCCGTATGCCCGACGCCAATAGTGAATATTCCGCGGCTGTCCCGATAGGCCGTCAGCTTCTCTCCCTCCTCCTGTTTAATAAAGCGGATACCGTTACGGCTGATTTCCATCTGGCTCTCCTGTTTTTTTATTAACCCAGCGCTTTAACTTTTCGCTGATATAATCATTACCCACGTAGCCAATATAAACGGCAAAGACCTGGGCGGCGGCTTCGGGCATATTCCAGTTCAATAGTGCTCCCATCACCTGTAGCGTAGGCGCAGCGAAGAAGGCCAATGCGCTGCACGATACGGCGTCCAGCACCCGCTTGCTCCAGGGGGCTCTGGCACAAGCGCTGCGCAGCAGGGAAAACATGGCGGCAATACCGGCATAACCCCATTCTGTTTTATGGCTGTAGAGCCAGAGTCCGACACTGGCCCAAAAGCCTGGCTCCTGAGGAAACATGCTTTTATCTGGCCTCCTTTATAATCACGACCGTGAATAATGTTATTCACATCTCGTTTTGAGAATAGCGTTAAACGGGTTTACATTGACCCGTTTATTATTTAGATGCTGCTACCTTAGGGTAGACTTTACATGAAGAGAAAAGACCTGGTTATTTCTTTAAGCCTGATCCATATGAATGCTGCTACATGACGGCAGATAACTCGTAACGAAAATAAATTTTCATTTTATGGAGGGTTTTTAATAGTTGATGCTGACATAATAAGGTGGATAACTCGTTACGAAAAGACTTTATTTACCTTACCCCTTAAAATAATGAATCCTGTCACATTGCACTGGCAAGTTCGTTACGAAAAATATTTCGTCATTTCGTCAGCCTGCAACTATTGATGCTGACATATTAAGGCAGATAACTCGTTACGAAAAGACTTTATTTACCTTACCCCTTAAAATAATGAATCCTGTCATATTTCACTGGCAAGTTCGTTACGAAAAAAAAATTTATCATTCCGTCAGCCTGCACTTATTGATGCTGACATATTAAGGTAGATAAATCGTAACGAAAAGACTTTTATTTACCTTACCCCTTAAAATAATGAATCCTGTCACATTGCACTGGCAAGTTCGTTACGAAAAAGATTTTATCATTCGTCAGCCTGCAACTATTGATGCTGATATATTAAGGCAGATAATTCGTTACGAAAAGAATTTTATTTACTTACCCCCTTAATATAATGAATGCTGCCACATTACGCTGGCAAGTGCGTTACGAAAGGCGTTTTTACTTTCCGTCAGGTCTGAAAATTATTGATGCTGCGATATTACGACAATAAATTCGTTAC
This sequence comes from Erwinia sp., assembly GCA_003512805.1. GTDB lineage: Bacteria > Pseudomonadota > Gammaproteobacteria > Enterobacterales > Enterobacteriaceae > Erwinia. The sequence continues at coordinate 5,155 of DOOK01000342.1, forward strand.
GAAAACTTATTTATCGCTCAAGGTTTATTGATAATCAGATATAAAATCAGATAATTATTGACAAAAAAATCGCAACTTTTTATGTCTGTACTTGTTGATGCTGACATATTAACAGGGGTATTTCGTTACGAAAACCCCTTACCATTATTATATTTCTTTCAGCATAAAAAATGCACTCCCGGCAGTCATCCAGACCGCCAGCAGAGTGCATATAAAATATCTTTTCAGGTTCGTCATCGTTAAAGAACCATAGTGCTAATTTACTCGTCTAAATTCGTTACGAACAGCCCTTTTATAAATTATTCTTACCATGAGTAAAATTTAAAAAAATCAGGACAAAAATTTCCCTGACAACATCCGCCATCCTTAAAGTTCCTTTGCTTGTTTTTTATATTCGTTACGCAGGAATTATGTCCAGGCATCCATTTCCAGCTCCGCGTCGCTCATGATGATACAGGCGTCAACGAAGGTCTCAGCTATCATTAGCTGGTTTCTTATTTTTCCTTCCGAACATTTCTTTTTTCTGGCAATAGCGGATTTAGAAATATTATAGAGATAATGCAGGATAATCAGCTCGGCCTCATCCGAACGCCCAACCTTGTGCAGTTTAGCGATGGCCGCATCGACAATCAGCCCATCGCTGTCGCTACAGGAGAGTCGGCTTCTTCTCTCATCCGGCAGCAGCCCTTTAAAACCCGCCGCAACGGGCGACCAGTCAAGCTGCGTGCCCTCTGCCACCGCCCAACCGCCCCAACGCTCCAGTACTTTTTGTATATTACGCATCAAACGACCTCCTTTTCTTACCCGATTTTTATGGCCCGTCCGATCGGACAGGATGACTGTGGCGATGAACTATACTAAACTGCATTATATGATGAAGCACAATCGCCTTAACACCACCTATTCTAATGCAAAAACGCATAATTGCAACGTTAGCCGGCAATAACAGGAAGATAAAATGATCTTTGATTTGGATGTATTCAACAGTAACATCAAGCACTTGATGGAAAGGGAGGGCATCGGCAGCGTGACGGAGCTCTCTAAAAAAGTCAGGCTACAGCAGTCCACGCTGCACCGACTGTTAACGGGAGAAGTGAAGGACCCAAAGTACACCACGCTGAAGTCACTGGCGGATTATTTTCACGTCTCGCCCATCGATCTGATTGAGCGAGATCTGCAGGCGTCGGCGGCGCAACGTGCGTCAGGGATGACAGGCGAACATCATTCGCTGGTGCTGCATAAGGTACCGGTGCTGGGCAACACCCAACTTGGCCACAGCGGCTACTGGAGCGATATGCAATATCCTGTTGGCAATGGTGACGGGTTTCTACGCTGGCCTTCCTGCGATCGCGATGTCTACGCGCTGAAATGCGTGGGGGATTCGATGATGCCAAGGATCAAAGAGGGCGAGTTCGTGATCGTGGAGCCTAATCAGAACTTTCATCCGGGCGATGAAGTGCTGGTGGTCACCAGCAGTGGTGAGGTGATGGTAAAAACCTTCCTGTTTAAACGTGACGGCTTTTACCATTTACTTCCGGTCAATGAAGATCATGCGCCGATCCGCCTGCCGGTTGAAGAGGTCACGCAGATGCAGTATGTCGCGGGGATCGCAAAATCTTCGCTGTGGCACCCTTAGGCAACCACGGCTGCCTGATGTCCTGCGGGGTCATGGGAAACGGAAGTTGAGTGTGGTAAATTACGTCCCTTCTTCTTTTAAGGGTATTCGCTGAACATGGCTTTGTTGATCACTAAACGCTGTATCAATTGCGATATGTGCGAGCCCGAGTGCCCGAATCAGGCGATTTCCATGGGCGAAAGCATTTATGAGATCGATGTAAACCGCTGCACGGAGTGCGTGGGTCATTACGACACGCCAACCTGCCAGCAGGTTTGCCCTATTGATAATACAATTATCAGCGATCCGGCGTGCGTGGAAAGCCGCGACAGGCTGTGGGAAAAGTTTGTTGTCCTGCATCACGTCGCGTCCTGAAGGGATGAAAGCCCGGGGGAAAATCACGCTCGGGCTGATATTGCAGCCCGAGCGCTTTAGCTCTCAATGATCACCGTCGCGCAGGCGTAGTGCCGTTCGTCCGCCAGGGTAACGTGAACATGCGCCACGCCCAACTTATGCGCTACCTCTGCCGCCTGCTGAAAGAAACGTAGCCCGGGCTTGCCCAGCGCATCGTTATAAACTTCAAACTGATTAAAAGCCAGGCCACCGCGAATACCCGTGCCAAATGCCTTGGCCGCGGCCTCTTTAACCGCAAACCGCTTGGCAAGAAAGCGTACCGGCTGCTGATGCGCCTGATACTGCGCCCATTCGTTTTCGCTCAGCACGCGTTTTGCCAGCCTGTCGCCGGAGCGGGAAATGACCCCTTCAATACGGTCAATCTCCACAATGTCCGTGCCCAGCCCCAGAATGGCCATTAGCGACGCGCTTCCCGCAT
>DOOK01000342.1:7767-8337 GCA_003512805.1 Erwinia sp.
ACCCGCATCAGCGCTTTCATCTCGCTTACCGCATCGGCCAGCCCGCTCATCACCGCACGTCCGATAATTGCGTGCCCGATATTCAGCTCATGCATCTGCGGCAGCGCGGCAATCGGCTGCACGTTATGGTAGGTCAGGCCGTGGCCCGCATTGACCTTCAGCCCTTTATCATGCGCGTAAGCCGCTGCATCTTTGATGCGCCGAAACTCCGCGTCACGGATGGCTCCCTCTTCTGCTTCGGCATAGGCACCCGTATGGATTTCAATATAGGGCGCGCCAGAAGCCATTGCGGCATCAATTTGACGATGGTCGGGATCGATAAACAGCGAAACCTGAATGCCCGCTTCTTTCAGGCGCGATACGGCAAAGGTGATTTTTTCCAGCTGTCCCGCCACGTCTAAACCGCCTTCGGTGGTCACTTCCTCGCGCTTTTCCGGTACCAGGCAGCAGAAATGGGGTTTGATCTCGCAGGCAATATCAACCATTTCGTCGGTCACGGCCATTTCGAGGTTCATGCGTGTCTGGATAGTTTGACGAAGAAGCCGGACATCGCGGTCGGTGATATGGCGT
>DOOK01000342.1:8460-22592 GCA_003512805.1 Erwinia sp.
GACGATCTTCGCGCAAATGCACGGTGATACCGTCCGCGCCAGCCTGCTCGGAAACAAAGGCGGCCTGCACGGGATCGGGGTAATGCGTGCCGCGAGCGTTGCGCACGGTAGCAACGTGGTCGATATTAACGCCTAACAGGAGTTCAGCCATAACAAACCTCAGAATAATGTACGAGGCCTACAGTGTACGTCCGTGCCGTTCCGTGGTACAGCCAGTCGACTTTACTCTGGCGCGTCCGCACGTTTTTTCGGCACGAATTGCCGAAAAAGCTCCTGACTCTTCAGCGGTTTCCCGCCCAGGTAGGGCTTCAGCGCCATGCGTGTGAAGCGCTTAGCCGCTCTGAGCGTCTCGCTATCCGGGAAGCTACGCTCGTAAAGCGCCCGCAGCTCGCGTCCGGTAAAACTTTTATGGCTTTTAACCAGGCTGGCGATAAACCCTTTTTCTTCACGATAGATGTAGGTCATTTCATCCGTCACCTCTTCGCCGCTGCCCGCACAGTGCAGAAAATCGACGCCATAGCCCAGGTGGCCCAGCATCGCCAGCTCGAAACGGCGCAGTGCCGGTTCCGGCGAGCCAACGCCAGCCGCCAGCGCCTGAATGCAGTACAGGTAGTCGAAGAAAAGTTCGGTAAAAGCGGTTTCCTGCTCCAGCACGCGAGCGACAAGCTCGTTAACATACAGGCCGCAGTAAAGAGAAATGCCGGTCAGAGGAAGGGCCAGAGAGATAGGTTCGGCGCCGCGCAGGGTTTTCACCTCGCCGCGCCCGCCCCAGCGTACCAGCAGCGGCGTAAAGGGCTGTAACGCCCCTTTCAGGCTGGAACGCTTGCCGCGCGCGCCTTTGGCAAGGACGCGAACACGGCCATAGTTTTCCGAAAAGAGATCGAGCAGCAGGCTGGTTTCGCTGTAGGGCCGTCCATGCAGGACAAAGGCGCGTTGCCAGCCTTCCATTTATTTCAGATCGTCTACATAACCCAGACTGCGCAGCGCACGCTCGTCGTCTGCCCAGCCGGACTTGACCTTCACCCACAGCTCAAGGTGCACTTTCGCTTCGAACATTTCTTCCATGTCCTTACGCGCCTCGATGCCGATGGTTTTGATCTTCGCGCCCTTATTACCGATAACCATTTTTTTCTGGCCTTCGCGCTCAACCAAAATCAGGCCATGGATGTTATAGCCGCCGCGTTCGTTGGCAACGAACTGCTCGATTTCCACGGTCACGGAGTAAGGCAGCTCGGCACCCAGGAAACGCATCAGCTTTTCGCGGATCATTTCGGAAGCCATAAAGCGCTGAGAACGGTCGGTAATGTATTCTTCCGGGAAATGGTGCTCCGCTTCCGGCAGACGCTTACGCACGATGCTGGCGATGGTATCGACGTTTTTGCCCGTTTCCGCCGAGATCGGCACGATATCAATAAAGTTCATCTGCTGACCAAGGAACTGCATATGCGGCAGCAGAATCGTTTTATCGGTGACGTTGTCAACTTTATTGATCGCCAGCAGCACTGGCACCTTGCCGTCTTTCAGCTTGTTCAGCACCATTTCGTCGTCGTCGGTCCATTTGGTGCCTTCGACAACGAAAATCACCAGCTCAACGTCGCCGATTGAACTGCTGGCCGCACGGTTCATCAGGCGGTTGATGGCCCGCTTTTCTTCCATATGCAGACCCGGCGTATCGACGTAGATCGCCTGATACCCCTCTTCCGTATGGATACCGGTAATGCGGTGACGCGTGGTTTGCGGCTTACGTGAGGTGATGGAAATCTTCTGCCCCAGCAACTGGTTCAGCAGCGTAGATTTTCCAACGTTCGGGCGGCCTACAATAGCAATAAAGCCGCAATGGGTAATTTGTTCGCTCATTCAAGTCCCAGCTTAATCAGCGCCTGTTCGGCTGCTGCCTGCTCGGCTTTGCGACGACTGGAGCCGGTTCCCACAACCGGATCCGTCATGCCGCTAACCTGGCAGTGGATAGTAAATTCCTGGTCATGCGCTTCGCCACGCACCTGCACCACCAGATAGGAGGGCAGCGGCAGATGGCGACCCTGCAGATACTCCTGCAGACGCGTTTTTGGATCTTTTTGTTTGTCGCCCGGGCTTATCTGCTCGAGACGACTGGCGTACCAGTCAAGGATCAGCTGCTCTACGGTCTGGATATTACTGTCCAGGAACACGCCGCCAATCAGCGCTTCTACGGTATCTGCCAGAATTGACTCGCGACGATAGCCGCCGCTTTTCAGTTCGCCAGGCCCCAGACGCAGACATTCGCCTAAATCGAATTCCCGGGCCATCTCCGCCAGCGTATTGCCCCGCACCAGCGTGGCGCGCATTCGGCTCATATCACCTTCGTCCACGCGAGGAAAACGATGATAGAGCGCGTTGGCAATCACGTAACTGAGGATAGAGTCGCCCAGAAACTCCAGTCTTTCATTATGTTTACTGCTGGCGCTGCGGTGGGTCAACGCCTGCTGCAACAGTTCCTGATGGGTAAAAGTGTAGCCCAACTTCCGCTGGAGCCTGTTAATTACGATGGGATTCATGCGTTACCAATATCTTAATGCGAAAATTTTCCTGCACAGGGAACAGGGCTGGACACGCCAACACGAGACTGTTTCGTGTGCAGTGGCTTCCCGCAGGAAGCCACCCTTTTGCAGCGGCGCTTGCGCCGTCAGTGAATACCGCCAATACGGCTAAGGCGAACGCCGGTCGGCCATTGCCCTTCCTGCTTTTCAAAGCTCATCCAGATAGCCGTGGCTTTGCCAACCAGATTCCTTTCCGGTACAAAACCCCAGTAACGGCTGTCGGCACTGTTATCGCGGTTGTCGCCCATCATGAAATACATGCCGGCGGGAACAACCCACGTAGACTGCGGCTGGCCCGGCTGCTGATAGTAAGAGCTTGCCTGACTTTGCGCCTGGGTCACCAACAGAATACGGTGCGTGACGTCACCCAGCGTTTCGTTACGCGTGGCAAGACGCAGGCCGCCGCGGATCGTTTCTCCCTGCGGTTTCTGCCAGAAACCGTTGCCGGTTTCGTTGCCGTCAAAGCCGCTGAAGGTTTGGATAAAATCGCTCGGCTCCACGTCAGAATAGGTAATCGGCAGCGCCGTATCGCAGGCTTTTTCCGGCGCACAGGCTGGATTTACCGTCACGGTTTTGCTCTGCGGATCGTAGCTGACGCGGTCGCCAGGCAGCCCTACTACGCGTTTAATATAATCCATGCTCGGATCTTTCGGATATTTGAACACCGCGATATCGCCGCGTTTTGGATGTCCGGTTGGGATCAGCGTGGTCTGCGTAATCGGATCTTTAATCCCATAGGCGAATTTCTCTACCAGGATAAAGTCGCCAATCAGCAGCGTCGGCATCATTGAGCCTGACGGGATCTGGAAAGGCTCATAGATAAAAGAGCGCACCACAAATACCAGCAACAGCACCGGAAAAACGGACGCAGCCGTTTCTATCCAGCCTGGCTGTGCGGTTTTTTTCTCGCCCACATTGTCTGCTGAAGCCTCCGCAAGTGCCTGGTTGGCCCTGCGGGCCGGTGCCCACTTGAATCTGTCCACGCACCAGATAATACCGGTTACGAGCGTTGCTATCGCCAGTATCAGGGCGAACATATTAGCCATTCCAGTTCCCTCGTCGTTTTAGGCTTTACTTACTCTCTTTACCCACATGCAGAATGGCCAGGAAGGCTTCCTGAGGCAGTTCGACATTGCCGACCTGCTTCATACGCTTCTTACCGTCTTTCTGTTTCTGCAGCAGCTTTTTCTTACGGCTAACGTCGCCGCCGTAGCATTTCGCCAGCACGTTTTTACGCAGCTGCTTAACGGTGGAACGGGCAATAATGTGGTTGCCGATGGCTGCCTGAATCGCGATATCAAACTGCTGGCGGGGGATCAGATCTTTCATCTTTTCCACCAGCTCGCGACCACGGTACGGCGCATTATCGTTGTGGGTAATCAGCGCCAGCGCATCAACGCGCTCAGAGTTGATCAACACATCAACACGCACCATGTTGGAAGCCTGGAAACGTTTGAAATTGTAATCCAGTGACGCATAGCCGCGAGACGTGGATTTCAGACGGTCGAAGAAGTCGAGCACCACTTCCGCCATCGGGATGTCATAGGTCAGCGCAACCTGGTTACCGTGGTAAACCATGTTAGTCTGCACGCCACGCTTTTCGATACACAGTGTGATAACGTTGCCCAGGTATTCCTGCGGCAGCAGCATATGACACTCCGCGACCGGCTCGCGCAGCTCTTCAATATTGTTCAGCGGTGGCAGTTTGCCCGGGCTGTCCACATAGACAGTTTCGCCTGAAGTCGTCAGGACTTCATACACTACTGTTGGTGCGGTAGTAATCAGTTCAAGGTCGTATTCACGCTCCAGACGCTCCTGAATGATCTCCATATGCAGCAGACCCAGGAAGCCACAGCGGAAACCGAAGCCCAGCGCGGTAGAGCTTTCCGGCTCGTAGAACAGCGAGGCGTCGTTAAGGCTGAGCTTGCCCAGCGCGTCGCGGAAAGCTTCGTAGTCGTCAGAGCTGATCGGGAACAGACCCGCATACACCTGCGGCTTCACTTTCTTAAAGCCAGGCAGCGCTTTTTCTGCCGGATGGCGAGCCAGAGTCAGCGTATCCCCCACCGGCGCGCCCAGGATGTCCTTGATGGCGCAAACCAGCCAGCCTACTTCACCGCAGTGCAGCACGTCGCGATCGACACGCTTCGGGGTAAAAATCCCCAGACGGTCGGCGTTATAGACCTGGCCGGTACTCATTACCTTGATTTTTTCGCCCTTGCGCAGCGTGCCGTTTTTAATACGCACCAGCGAGACTACGCCAAGATAGTTATCGAACCAGGAGTCAATAATCAGCGCCTGCAGCGGTCCTTCCGGATCGCCTTCCGGCGGCGGGATATCGCGTACCAGACGTTCCAGCACGTCAGGCACGCCGACGCCGGTCTTGGCCGAACAGCGCACGGCGTCGGTCGCGTCGATGCCGACGATATCCTCGATCTCCTGCGAGACGCGATCGGGATCGGCGGCTGGCAGGTCAATCTTGTTCAGTACCGGTACCACTTCCAGATCCATTTCCATCGCGGTGTAGCAGTTGGCCAGCGTCTGCGCCTCCACACCCTGACCGGCGTCTACCACCAGCAGCGCACCTTCACAGGCCGCCAGCGAGCGGGAAACTTCATAGGAGAAGTCAACGTGACCCGGCGTGTCGATAAAATTGAGCTGGTAAGTTTCACCGTCAGGCGCATGATAATCGAGCGTCACGCTCTGTGCCTTGATGGTAATGCCGCGCTCGCGTTCCAGATCCATAGAATCCAGTACCTGAGCCGCCATTTCGCGTTCGGTGAGGCCACCGCAAATCTGAATCAAACGGTCAGAGAGCGTTGATTTGCCGTGGTCGATATGAGCGATGACAGAAAAGTTTCTTATATGCTTCATTTATATGAATTTTTTCGCTTAAACGTTCGGTTTAGTTCTTGCGGTGGACAGAGCCGTAAACACAGACTGCAATGTACCCGCCATCAATGAGCACGCATCTTACACTGTTAGCCCCCGCCACGAAAGAATTCACATGCATAGCAGATGATTTCCCTGCAGGCCGCGCGTTTACTGTCATCATCATGACCGCAGCGCGCAGCAAGAAACGCTTGTGGGAAACGTTTTGACGTCCGGGAGGAGGAATCCGACCGTGTGTCGGATCGCAGAGAAGTTACTCGGTTTCAACACGTAGCGCATCCGGCGGAAGAGCCACGCTCAAAATCACCGGATGAAAAGAAGCGGATTTACCCAAATAGCCGGAAATGCCTTTAGCGACGATAAACCCCCCGATCCCGCCCAGCAGCGCGCCTGCCGCAGCGGCCAGATCGCTGTGGAAAAACGTCTGGAACAGGCCGGCCACGATAAACAGGCCCAGCAGCGGCGTCATATAGACCAGCAGCGCCGAGCTGAGCAGGCTTTTCTCTTCGATGCCCAGCTCAATACGCTGCCCGGGCACAAGCGGTTCGGCGCTGGCGATTTTCATCACGTGCGCATTTTTCGGCCCCAGCTTGTTCAGCATATGGCTGCCGCAGCCTTTTCGGGCAGAGCAGCTGCTACAGGACGTTTTCAGTTCGGAGTGCAGCGTTGCCACTCCGTTGTGCCAGGAGACCACGGTAGCCCATTCTTTCATCATTTTGCGTTACCTATGCTGTCAGCGATACGCTTGGCGGTGGAAGGCGGAAGCTCACCCACTACCGTAATTTCTTTATTATTGCGTATTACCGTGTGCACCGTACGACGCCCCGTGCGCAATTGCTGCGGAGTGCTGTTTTTGTCCGCCGCGCTGACGTTGATTGAAAGGCTGAACAATCCGTCTGAATAGAGACGCGACTCAACCGGCTTGTTCAGCGAGGGGATTTGCCTGCGGCTCTGGGTGACTTCTTTCATGCCTGCCGGTAACCATGCAGGCTGCCAGGAAAAGGTCGCTTTATCCGCAGCCGGAACCGAAAGCGACGGCGGCAGGCTGGCTTTCTCCAGTCCCTGCATCATTTTTCTGACCCCGTCGTCCACGGCAAAGCTGACCACACGGTATTGTTCCAGCGTATCGCCGTCCCGATCCAGCAGATCGACCCTTAACGGCAACCGGGTATCACTGTCCAGCCAGACGATGTAGCTATAACGGGTGCCATCACGCGCTACGATACGGATCACTTCACACAGCTGATCGGCAATGCGCGTTCGCCCTACGGGGACAAAATCGTAATATTCAGAGAGCTTCTGAAAGTCAGCAAAAACCAGCGACGGCAGCGAATCCACAATATGTTTGCCGGGCAGCGTAAAAGGCTCCAGACCCGGCTCAAAATAGCTGATCTCGTTGCCTCGCTGGATGATCTCACGACGTGGCCCATCCATCTGCAGCAGCTGCGCATACGTTTTACTGTCCAGCACGGCATGGCGGAAACGCAGCGACTCAATGCCAAGTCGCGAGACGTTGATATAGGCAAGTTCGTAGTTGAGGGACTGGCTGGCCTGCTCCATCTGTTGCAACAGCGCCCCGGACGTGGTTTGTGCCGGAGCGAGGGAGGAATAAAACAGGCTGCCAGCCATAAGGCTGACGGCACACCAAAGCTGCTTCATTACTGCTGCTGAATTCCTAACGACTGGTTACCCGGAACCTGAACAGCAGCCTGCTGCGCAGGGGTCTGTTCAAACTGCAGGCTGTCTGAATGCAGGCGGCGCTGCAGTTCATAATCCTGCAGCATCGCGTTAACGCGACGACGCTGATCCTGAACCTGCTGCGGCGCATTGCTGCTGGTTTCTGACGGCACGCCCAGACTGACCGGCGACGCCTGTCCCATCATCGGCAGCGTATTGAAGGCTGGCGAATCTGACTGCGGCTGCCCTTCAGCAGGCTGGTTGTAATGCTGTACGCCAACGATAACCGCTAACGACACGCAGGCTGCTACACCCATTTGCGTGAGCTGCGAGGCCCAGGGACGCACTTTGTGCCAGAACGGCAGTTTGTCATAATTCTGCGGCTCAGGCTGCGCCTCCGGAATGACGCGCTGCACCGGTAGCGGTTCGTTTGCGATTGCCGCCGCGACTTTCGCTGCGATATCAAAATGCATGACCGGCGCAAGGTCACCACGCAGGGTATCGCGGATAAGATGATGGCTTTCCCACTGTTTTTGCAGCACAGCGTCTTTAGATAATGCGCGTAACACGTCATTATCCAGCGTTTCACCATCCATTAAAGCGGAAAGTTTTTCTTTCTGCATGCCTCAGTACCCTTCCTGTGTCCGCTATTGCTAGCGTTGGATAAGTGGTTGAATTTTAGCATCAATGGCTTCGCGCGCACGGAATATACGGGAGCGAACCGTTCCCACCGGACACGCCATGATGGCGGCTATCTCTTCATAGCTCAGTCCATCCAGCTCCCGAAGCGTGATCGCCATACGGAGATCTTCGGGCAGCGTCTCAATGGTGCGAAAAACCATCTGTCTTAACTCTTCCGACAACATTAAGTTCTCAGGGTTCGATATTTCTTTTAACGCGCCCGCACTTTCAAAGTTTTCCGCGTCGATAGCATCGACATCGCTGGCAGGCGGTCTGCGTCCCTGAGCAACCAGGTAATTTTTGGCCGTATTGACCGCTATTCGATAGAGCCAGGTATAAAAAGCACTATCCCCGCGAAACGATTCCAACGCGCGATAGGCTTTAATAAATGATTCCTGCACTACGTCAGGCACATCTCCAGAGGGGACATAACGGGAAACCAGGCTCGCCACTTTATGCTGATAGCGAACTACCAGTAAGTTGAATGACCGCTGATCTCCTTTCTGCACTCGCTCTACGAGAGCCTGATCCGTTAACTGCTCGCTCATCCGAGGTAATGTCTCCCCAAATCTTTTTCCACGCGTATTTGAACTACCCGTAACTCATAATTTTCGAGCAAGCATCCGCTTAGAGTAATGGTCATGAGTAAAGTTCCGTTGCGCCGTTATATTTGTGGTGTCATATGCGTCATCGCCGCAGAGTACTCTAAGAAAGCCGCTTTTTCACCTTTAAATCTTGCAGGTTCACCATAATAAACCGGCCTGCCTTGATGTACAGGTAGAACACCCTTTTTCGGGCCAGTCTGAACGATTTGAAGCGCTATTTTTTGCCTGTTGTCGAAAAAAACCTGTTTTGCTCACGGAAACGGCGTTATGCTCAGCAAACAACCTGTTTAGTAAATTAAACACTATGACTCTGGCATCCGATTACAGTTGTGACGTGTTAATCATCGGCAGTGGTGCGGCGGGCCTGTCGCTGGCGCTGCGCCTGGCTGACCACCAGCGGGTAACCGTCCTGAGCAAAGGCCCGATAAATGAAGGCTCCACGCTTTATGCGCAAGGCGGTATTGCCGCCGTTTTCGATGAAACCGACAGTATCGCCTCGCATGTGGAAGATACGCTGATTGCGGGTGACGGCCTCTGCGATCGGGAGGCGGTTTCCTTTATCGCCAGCAATGCCCGCCACTGCGTACAATGGCTGATCGATAACGGCATGATGTTTGATAAAGCGGCCCCGGACGGCGGTTACCACCTTACGCGTGAAGGCGGCCACAGCCATCGCCGTATTCTGCACAGTGCCGATGCGACCGGTCGGGCAGTAGAAACCACGCTGGTCAGCCAGGCGCTCAGCCATCCCGGCATCACCATTCTTGAGCGCAGCAATGCGGTCGACTTGATTGTTTCAGATAAAATCGGCCTGCCTGGCGAACGCCGCGTGGTAGGGGCGTGGATTTGGAACCGCAAACGCGAAAAAGTAGAAACCTGCCGCGCCCGTGCCGTGGTCCTGGCGACGGGCGGTGCCGCCAAAGTTTATCAATATACGACTAACCCTGATGTCGCTTCTGGCGATGGTATTGCCATGGCCTGGCGAGCAGGCTGTCGCGTGGCTAACCTGGAATTTAACCAGTTTCACCCTACCTGCCTCTACCATCCGGAAGCGAGAAACTTTTTGCTCACCGAAGCGCTACGGGGCGAAGGTGCGCTACTGAAGCGCCCTGACGGCACGCGCTTCATGCCCGATTTTGACGAGCGAGCCGAACTGGCCCCCAGAGATATCGTTGCCCGCGCTATCGATCATGAAATGAAGCGGCTGGGTGCGGACTGCATGTATCTGGATATCAGCCATAAATCCCCGGCGTTTATCAGGGCGCACTTTCCAACTATTAATGAAAAGCTGAAAACGCTGGGCCTGGATCTGACGAAGGAGCCGATTCCCATTGTCCCGGCCGCACACTATACCTGCGGCGGCGTGATGGTGGATCACTACGGCCGCACCGATCTTAACGGACTGTATGCCATAGGCGAAGTCAGCTATACCGGCCTGCACGGGGCCAACCGCCTTGCCTCTAACTCCCTGCTGGAGTGCCTAGTTTACGGTTGGTCAGCGGCAGAGAATATCGTTAGCTGGCTTCAGGACGTCGGACCGGTAGAAAGCCTGCCTGCGTGGGACGAAAGTCGCGTCGACGATTCGGACGAGCAGGTCATTTTGCAACATAACTGGCACGAGCTGCGGCTTTTTATGTGGGATTACATGGGGATAGTGCGTACAACCCGGCGGCTGGAGCGGGCGCTGCGCCGCATCAATCTGCTCCAGCAGGAAATTGACGACTATTATGCCAACTTCCGTATTTCCAATAACCTTCTGGAACTGCGTAATCTGGTGCAGGTGGCCGAACTGATGGTGCGCTGCGCGATGGCAAGAAAAGAGAGTCGCGGCCTGCATTACACGCTGGATTATCCCCTGCAGCTGGAGGAAGCCAGACCCACCATCCTGACGCCTTGATTAACGGAACAGATAAAAGTCGCGGGTCAGGCTGCAGTGCGCTTCTGAATAACGCTGATCTGGCCCGCGTATTGTCATTCTGTCCTGAAACAGCTCGCCCGATTCAGGCGACAGTGCCAACAGCACGCGGTTAGGCGGCCGGTTATCATTGTCAGCAATATCGGTACGGAACCGCAGATGCCATCCTCGCTGTTGCGCCAGCTCTACCAGCTTGTCGCCTGCCGCTGTCGGCAGCACCACGCAAAAGAAGCCGTCTTCGGTGATCAGCGCTTCGGCACAGGCCAGCAGGACATCATGCGTCAGATCGGTGGTAGACCGTGCCGAAGCGCGTTCCGGTGTGGCGCATTCGCTGCCCGGGACAAAATAGGGCGGATTGCTGACAATCAGGGAATAGCGGCGCTCACACTGATTTGTCCAGTGGCGGATATCCCCCTGATGAACGCAAATACGACTGACCCAGGGTGAGGCCATCGCGTTTTCCTGCGCCTGGACGGCAGCCTGCTCATCCAGCTCAACCGCTTCAACGGTGACGTTTTCACCGGTACGCTGCGCCAGCATCAGGGCAATCAGACCGCTGCCCGTGCCAATATCCAGCACGGCGGTCGCGCCTGCCACTGGCGCCCATGCGCCCAGCAGCACGCCGTCGGTGCCGACTTTCATAGCGCAGCGATCGTGCGCGATAAAAAATTGTTTAAAGGTAAAGCCGTTAGGGCGTAATACCGCTTTTTGTTGAGACATTTAAGCGACCTGAAAGAGAAACGGCGCTAGCATAGGACAATTAAGATGCAAGGAAAAGTCATTCATTCCACACAAAGAGATGAAGATCGCGCGCAATCTGTCTATAATCAGCGCCCCAAACTGAGGTAGACCATGACTGTAACCACTTTTTCCGAACTCGAACTTGATGAAAGCCTGCTGGAAGCCCTGCAGGAAAAGGGCTTCACGCGCCCCACGGCAATCCAGGCCGCTGCGATCCCGCCTGCACTGGAGGGTCGCGACGTTCTGGGTTCGGCACCAACAGGTACAGGCAAAACCGCGGCTTACCTGCTGCCCGCGCTCCAGCATCTGCTGGATTTCCCGCGCAAAAAATCCGGCCCGCCGCGAATTTTGATCCTGACGCCAACTCGTGAACTGGCGATGCAGGTAGCCGATCAGGCTCGCGAGCTGGCGAAACACACCCATCTGGATATCGCGACCATCACCGGCGGCGTGGCTTATATGAACCATGCAGAAGTGTTCAGCGAGAACCAGGACGTGGTGGTCGCCACCACCGGTCATCTGCTGCAATACATCAAAGAAGAAAATTTTGACTGCCGCGCCGTTGAAACGCTGATCCTTGATGAAGCCGACCGCATGCTGGATATGGGCTTCGCGCCAGATATCGAAACTATCGCTGCCGAAACTCGCTGGCGTAAGCAAACGCTGCTGTTTTCCGCCACGCTGGAAGGCGACGCGATCAAAGATTTCTCCGAGCGTCTGCTCAACGAGCCAGTCGAAATTGAAGCTGATCCTGCCCGTCGTGAACGCAAGAAGATCCTGCAGTGGTATTACCGTGCCGATGACGTTAAGCATAAAACCGCCCTGCTGCTGCACCTGCTGAAACAGCCGGAAGTCACCCGTTCGGTGATTTTTGTGCGCAAACGTGAGCGTGTGCACGAGCTGTGCGGCTGGCTGCGTGACGCCGGTATTAACTCCAGCTATCTGGAAGGCGAGCTGGAACAGTTCAAGCGTAATGAAGCGATCAAGCGTGTCGTTGATGGCCGCGTTAACGTGCTGGTGGCTACCGACGTTGCAGCACGTGGCATCGACATCGACGATGTAAGTCACGTGTTTAACTTTGACCTGCCGCGCACGGCGGATACCTATCTGCACCGTATCGGTCGTACCGGCCGCGCGGGCAAAAAAGGCACCGCGATTTCCTTGGTGGAAGCCCATGACTTCCTGCTGCTGGGTAAAATCAGCCGCTACGTCAATGAACCGCTGAAAGCGCGTACCATTGATGAGCTGCGTCCAACCACGCGTGCACCAAGTGAAAAGCTGAACGGCAAGCCATCGAAGAAAGTGCTGGCGAAGCGCAAAGAGCAGAAAGAAAAGAAAGAGAGCGAAGAGAAGCCGCGCGTGAAAAAACGCCATCGCGATGCCAAAAACGTTGGCAAGCGTCGTAAGCCAAGCTCGGCGCCAAAAACTGACAGCGCTGAATAAATACGCTGCCCAACAAAAAACCGCCCTCGACAGGGCGGTTTTTTTATCTTTATCGGTTTGCTTTTAAAGCGTTAGCCCGATTTTTTATCTGAAACGTATTTTTCCGGCTACGTTGGTGCGAAAAATATTCCTTACTCGTTAATTAAATCTTATTTTTCAAAAAAGTAGAACAAATCTTCCCTGATGTTATTTTCCGCACCTGCCCAACCTTCTTCAGGCGAATTTTTACAAACTGGCCGTAAAAGTACGCGTAATCACATCACGTTGCTGTTCAGGCGTTAACGAGTTAAAACGCACCGCATAACCTGACACGCGGATGGTCAGCTGCGGATATTTTTCCGGATGTTTAACCGCATCTTCCAGCGTTTCCCGGCGCAGCACGTTAACGTTCAGGTGCTGGCCCCCTTCCACGCGGACTTCCGGCTGTACATCCAGCGGCACGTCGCGGTATTCAAATTGGCCCAAATCGCTTACCGGCACAATTTGATCTTCTTTATAGCTGGCTTTAGCGCACACGCAGCGAGCCTCTTTTTTTTCATTATCCAGCAGCCAAAAAGAATTAATTAACGCAGGATTGGTTGCTTTGGTGATTTGAATTCCGGAAATCATTGTTGCCTCCCAGGCGGTTGGTGGCTGACGAGGTATCAGCAGATAAAATTGATCTGTATCCGATCTATATAACAGCCTGGAAAGTAAACAGCCTTGACCAAAATCAAAAAGTGAGCGCCCTCAAATCAGCCCGTGTAATCATCTTTATGATTTCCCTCAACTTTGGCGCCTGCTTTTTCCTGATTTATTTGTTCTTTTAAACTTTATTTTAAGTTTGTGCGGCGGTCGATCCGCGCTAAGCTACCCTTTGATTACCCTAAAGGAGGCGGACATGGTCAACACGCTGACCTGGCACGATGTGCTGGCAGAGGAAAAAGAGAAACCTTATTTCATCGAAACGTTGTCGATGGTGGCTAAAGAACGTGCGGCCGGGAAAACCGTTTATCCCCCGCAAAAGGATGTGTTCAATGCTTTTCGCCTGACGGAGTTGGGCGATGTCAAAGTGGTGATCCTCGGCCAGGATCCGTATCACGGCCCTAATCAGGCTCACGGGCTGGCTTTCTCGGTTCTGCCTGGTGTGGCCGTCCCGCCCTCGCTGGTGAACATGTACAAGGAACTGGTGACCGATATTCCGGGATTCCAGCGTCCCAATCATGGTTTTCTGGAGAGCTGGGCGCGTCAGGGCGTGCTGCTGTTGAATACCGTTTTAACTGTAGAGGCGGGGAAGGCGCATTCTCACGCGCGTTTTGGCTGGGAAACCTTTACCGATCGCGTCATCGCCGTCATTAATGAGCATCGTGAAAACGTGGTGTTTTTGCTGTGGGGATCGCACGCACAGAAGAAAGGCAGCATTATCGATCGCCAACGCCATCACGTTCTGCAGGCGCCCCATCCTTCCCCACTTTCAGCGCATCGTGGTTTTTTCGGCTGCGGTCACTTTTCTAAAACCAATGAATGGCTGGAGCAGCATGGCGAGCACCCCATAGACTGGACACCAGTCCTGCCGGCATAGTTTCTGACAGCAGGCATAAAAAAGCACCCGAAGGTGCTTTTTTT
>DOOK01000342.1:22792-23032 GCA_003512805.1 Erwinia sp.
GCACCCGAAGGTGCTTTTTTTTGTTACGGCTGTCAGCCTTTAGCTTTAGCTACCGCAACCATCGCCGGACGCAACAGGCGACCATTCAGCGTGTAACCACGCTGCATTACCATCAGCACGTGATTTGGCGCCACGTCTTCGGATTCCATCATGGACATCGCCTGATGGATTTCCGGGTTAAACGGCACGTTGACGTCGCCAACCACTTCCACGCCGAACTTACGTACGGCGCCAAGCAGG
>DOOK01000346.1 GCA_003512805.1 Erwinia sp.
AACGTGAGGGGGCCGCTAAAACGGCCCCTCAACGCCACACCGGCTTACTCCTGCAGGTCGCCGCAGAAACGGTAACCTTCGCCATGGATAGTAGCGATGATTTCCGGCGTGTCCGGCGTAGACTCAAAATGCTTACGAATACGGCGAATGGTGACATCTACAGTGCGATCGTGCGGCTTCAGTTCGCGACCGGTCATTTTTTTCAGCAGATCGGCGCGAGTCTGGATTTTGCCTGGGTTTTCACAGAAGTGCAGCATGGCGCGGAATTCGCTGCGCGGCAGCTTGTACTGCTCGCCCTGAGGGCCGATCAGTGAGCGGCTATTGATATCCAGCTCCCATCCGTTAAAGCGATAGCTTTCAACCAGCTTGCGCTCTTCGCTGTGCGGCGCCAGATTCATGGTGCGCGACAGCAGGTTACGAGCACGGATAGTGAGCTCACGCGGGTTAAATGGCTTGGTGATATAGTCGTCCGCCCCGATTTCAAGACCGAGAATTTTGTCGACTTCGTTGTCCCTGCCGGTCAGGAACATCAGCGCCACATTAGCCTGTTCGCGCAATTCACGCGCCAACAGTAGGCCATTTTTGCCGGGAAGGTTTATATCCATGATTACCAGGTTGACGTCGTTCTCTGTCAACACCTGATGCATTTCTGCGCCGTCCGTAGCTTCATAAACCATGTAGCCTTCGGCCTCAAAAATACTTTTGAGAGTATTGCGAGTAACTAATTCGTCTTCAACGATAAGTATGTGCGGGGTCTGCATGTGTTCGCTACCTAAAATTGCCAAAAAACGATATGGGGCATACAGCGGTTACCGTATGGATAATACGCAGGCGCCAGTTGACGCGTAACGCGGGCTGTACGGAATATGTTCACAAGCCATTCATGGACCGGAAAACACCCGTTAAAAAGGGGGCGTTTCCTGTCTCGGCAAGGTCAAAAATGGCGTATATCCTAACCTCATTAACAGCAACATAACAGCACAAGCCACGACCAACAGCCAATAAATAAAGCTTAATTGACTTATATCAATCCAATTGTAGCACGTTGAGGTGCCGTTGAAAAACGCCCCGCCAAAGGGCGATTTAGCTGGCTACTTGCCATGTGGTGGTGAAAAAACACACCGCTTTTCCTTAAAAGAGTATAGCTAAATTTTAACAATTCTTAATTACCTGAAGTACATAAGATTATCGTCAGATAAATGTTTTTATCGCTACAATGAGCGGAAAAATGGCGTAGCTTACAATTATGGCTGGTCATATTCGTCACCAGTATGTTGTTGATTTGTTAAAATGATAGCAGACGTTTCCTGTCCATCTTAAGCCACGGGAAAGGTCAGAATATCTCCACACTGAACTTAAGAAGGCTCTTATGCGTTTCCCCCTGATACTGGTTTCACCGGCACGACCTGAAAATGTCGGGGCGGCAGCCCGCGCCATGAAAACCATGGGATTTGATGAATTACGTATCGTTAATAGCCAGGCGCATCTGGAACCTGGCGCCCGGCGAGTGGCGCATGGCGCGGGTGAGATCCTGGAACAGGCCACGCACTGGCCTTCGCTTGCTGCGGCGCTGGAGGATATCGATTTTAGTATCGCCACAACCGCACGAAGCCGGGCGAAATTCCGCTACTACGCCACGCCGCAGCAGGTAGAAAGCCAGCTGATGGAAAAACAACAGTGGATCGGTAGCGCCGCGCTGGTGTTTGGGCGTGAGGATACGGGGCTGACGAACGAAGAAATCGATCGGGTCGATCTGCTGACCGGCATTCCTATGGCGGCAGACTACCCTTCGCTTAATCTGGGGCAGGCGGTAATGGTTTACTGTTATCAACTTTCTGCACTGCGTCAGGTCAGCGCCGCGCCGGCCGTTTCCGCAGATGGACAGCAGCTCAAAGCACTGCGCCAGCGGCTCAGCCAGCTGATTGAGCGGCTGGAGGTCAGTGATGATAGCAAGATGGTTGACTGGCTGGATCAGCGTCTGGGCACGATGCAACAGCGGGATACCGCTATGCTGCACCGGTTGCTGCACGACATAGAAAAAAACCTTATAGATAAAAAAACTGGCTGAGGCCTTATCTGTAGGAAGTCATGCTAAGAATAAGCGGCTTTCGCCCTGATTAAGATCTGTTTTCGGGCCAAATCCCCGGCAGGCGTTTCGTCGACGGTTTAGCGCCCGCGGATAAAAAAATTGACTTAGCAAGGGCTTTGCTTTACTTCTGAAAGCGGACAAATTCGAGACAGACAGTAAAATCTAAAATGCGTACTTACAGCCTGATGACAACAATCATTATTACCACCACCATTACCACAGGTAACGGTGCGGGCTGACGCATACAGGAAAAAATAAAAAAAAGCCCGCACCCTAAACAGTGCGGGCTTTTTTTTCGGCAAAATTCAGGAGATGATTATGCGAGTGCTGAAATTCGGTGGGACCTCAGTCGCCAACGCGGAACGGTTTTTACGCGTGGCGGATATTCTGGAGAGCAATGCTAAGCAGGGGCAGGTCGCTACCGTATTGTCCGCGCCAGCTAAAATCACCAACCATCTGGTGGCAATGATTGAAAAAACCATTAGCGGCCAGGATGCGCAGGTAAACCTGCTTGATGCCGAAGCCATCTTTGATGCACTGCTGCAAGGGCTGGCGGAAGCGGAGCCAAACTTCCCCTACGCCCGTCTGAAAGAGGGTGTGGATGCTGAGTTTGCCCAGTTGAAGCAGGTGCTGCACGGCATCGGCCTGCTCGGTCAGTGTCCGGACAGCGTCAACGCCGCCATTATCTGTCGGGGCGAGAAGCTCTCTATCGCTATCATGGAGGGGTTACTCCAGGCCCGTGGCTACGGCGTCAGCGTGATCGATCCCGTCGAAAAGCTGCTGGCGGTAGGCCATTATCTTGAGTCCACCGTGGATATTCCTGAATCCACTCGCCGTATTGCTGCCGCTCAAATTCCTGCAGAAAATATGATCCTGATGGCGGGCTTCACCGCCGGAAACGAGAAGGGCGAGCTGGTGGTGCTGGGCCGCAACGGCTCCGACTATTCCGCCGCCGTCCTGGCTGCCTGTCTGCGCGCCGACTGTTGCGAAATCTGGACCGATGTCGATGGCGTTTATACCTGCGATCCGCGTCAGGTGCCGGATGCCCGCCTGTTGAAAACCATGTCCTATCAGGAGGCGATGGAGCTCTCCTATTTTGGTGCTAAGGTGCTTCATCCGCGCACCATCACGCCTATCGCCCAGTTTCAGATTCCCTGCCTGATTAAAAATACCGCCAACCCTCAGGCGCCCGGCACGCTAATTGGTGGCGACAGCGCCAGCGACGATAATCCGGTAAAAGGCATTACCAACCTGAATAATATGGCGATGTTTAACGTCTCCGGGCCTGGCATGAAAGGCATGGTCGGCATGGCCGCTCGCGTCTTTGCCGCCATGTCCCGCAGCGGTATTTCTGTGGTGCTGATTACTCAGTCCTCTTCCGAATACAGCATCAGCTTCTGCGTGCCGCAAAGCGATCAACTCCGCGCCCGTCGCGTGCTGGAAGACGAATTTTTCCTGGAGCTGAAAGACGGCCTGCTGGAGCCATTGGACGTGATGGAAAACCTGGCCGTGATCTCGGTCGTGGGGGACGGGATGCGCACGCTGCGTGGCCTCTCTGCGAAGTTCTTTTCGGCGCTGGCGCGGGCCAATATCAATATTGTCGCTATCGCACAGGGGTCTTCAGAACGTTCTATCTCCGTAGTGGTAGACAATGACGATGCCACCACCGGCGTACGCGTAGTGCACCAGATGCTGTTTGCCACAGATCAGGTTATCGAAGTGTTTGTGATCGGTATCGGCGGCGTCGGCGCGGCCTTAATTGAGCAGCTTTCTCGCCAGCAGAGCTGGCTGAAGAACAAGCATATCGATCTGCGCGTCTGCGGTATTGCCAATTCCAAAGCGCTGTTGACCAACGTACATGGCATTCCGCTGGATAACTGGCAGGCCGCGCTACAGGAGGCTAAAGAGCCTTTTAACCTGGCGCGTCTGAACCGCCTGGTTAAGGAGTATCATCTGCTTAACCCGGTGATTGTCGATTGTACCTCCAGCCAGGCCGTGGCCGATCAGTATGCGGATTTTCTGGCCGATGGTTTTCATGTCGTCACGCCGAACAAAAAAGCCAATACCTCTTCCTGGCAGTACTATCAGCAGATGCGCGCGGCAGCGGCCAAATCACGCCGCAAGTTCCTGTACGATACCAACGTAGGCGCGGGCCTGCCGGTGATTGAAAACCTGCAAAACCTGCTCAATGCCGGTGATGAGTTGCTGCGATTTTCCGGCATCCTGTCCGGTTCGCTGTCTTATATTTTCGGCCGGCTGGACGAAGGCGTCTCGCTGTCGGAGGCGACCCGTACGGCTCGTGAGCTGGGCTTTACCGAGCCGGATCCGCGTGACGATCTTTCCGGGCTGGACGTGGCACGCAAATTATTGATTTTGGCACGTGAAGCGGGCTATCAGCTGGAGCTGAGCGATATTGATATTGAAGCCGTGCTGCCGGAAGCGTTTAACGCGCTGGATGTAGACACTTTTATGGAACGTCTGCCGGAGCTGGACAATGATTTTGCCGTTCGCGTGCGCCGCGCAGCCGACGAAGGCAAAGTGTTACGCTTTGTCGGTGTTATTGAAGAGGGGGGCCGCTGTCGCGTGAGAATTGATGCCGTTGACGGTAACGATCCGCTTTATAAAGTTAAAAATGGCGAAAACGCGTTAGCGTTTTACAGCCGCTATTATCAGCCAATACCGCTGGTGCTGCGCGGTTACGGGGCCGGTAACGATGTGACCGCCGCAGGCGTGTTTGCCGATCTGTTACGCACCCTGTCATGGAAGTTGGGAGTTTAAAAATGGTTAAGATCTATGCGCCGGCCTCAATTGGCAACGTTAGCGTCGGCTTCGATGTGCTGGGCGCAGCGGTTTCGCCTGTCGATGGAACGTTGTTGGGCGATTGCGTCACGGTGGAGGCGGCCAGCGAGTTCAGCCTGCGTAACGAAGGGCGTTTTGTCAGCAAGCTGCCTGCTAATCCCCAGGAAAATATCGTCTGGCAATGCTGGGAGCGTTTTTGCGAGGCAATCGGTGAACGCGTTCCGGTGGCGATCACGCTGGAAAAAAACATGCCGATTGGTTCCGGCCTGGGATCGAGCGCCTGTTCGGTAGTGGCTGGCCTGATGGCGATGAACGAGTACTGCGGCAAACCGCTGGATGACAATGCGCTGCTGAC
>DOOK01000207.1 GCA_003512805.1 Erwinia sp.
CGGGACCTCGATCATTACCGCCGCCAGCCTCTCTTTTCTGGGGCTGGGCGCGCAGCCACCGACGCCGGAATGGGGTGCGATGCTGAACGAGGCGCGAGCGGATATGGTGATGGCACCGCACGTCGCGATTTTCCCAAGCCTCGCTATCTTTTTAACCGTGCTGGCATTCAACCTGTTAGGCGATGGTTTGCGCGACGCGCTGGATCCTAAACTGAAAAACTGAGCCTTGCTGGTCTGTTCTTTGTTACCTGTGCCAGGCTTACATTTTATTCAGAGGTGGACCATGAAGGAATTTGATTACGAGCAGGATTTTAAAACCATCGACTTTCGCCAGCATCCTGAACTTTATCAGGTTGGACGCGGGGAACAGGGTGTGCTGATGGTCGAGCCTTATAAAGGCGAAATATTGCCACACTGGCGCTTCAGAACGCCCGCGATTGCGGAGGTGTCGGCGAAAAAAATTATGGCGCTGTTTGAGGAATACCGGGCGAAGGATGATTTTGTCGGTATGGACATGGCGCGGAAATTTATTCAGATGGGCTATACCCGGGCCAGGCGTTACGCCAATCATAAAGGCGGCCGCAAATATGATGAAGATCGACAGGTATTGCCTTATCACGTTAATGAAGAGAAAGCGGAAGCAGCGGCGATTTTTAAAGTCTGGTGGGATAAGATCCGTGAAGATGACGATTATCTGCAACGTAAAAAGGCGCATCAGGCTAAATACGGCTAAGGCTGACAGGCCTGAAAAAGGCCGCAGTTAAGCGGCCTCAACATCCTCTTACTTTTCTAACCGAACACCGGACTGGTTCGGGTCTTTACGCATCAGAAACCGGTTTGGCAGGGTAATGGACAGGTTCCTGTGCCACCCTGTCGGGTTGAGCTTTTGCGGTACATTGGCCTGTGCCGCTGTAAGCCGGGCCTTCATTCCAGCAGCCTTTCGGTCAAAACTTATCCAGCGAGTTCTTCAGGCCATCATCAGCGTGCTCCCGTGCTTTTGCTGAGAGCGGGAAGCTGTTATGCCGCCGCGCCTTTTGGCTGCGCGGCAAGATGTGCGGCCCACAGAGTAGTCACCCACTTCACCCCTTTAGCGGTAAAGCGTGCCTGTGAAAAGGCATGTAGGTTCTCACCTACACTCGTCCGCACCGTAAAATACCCTGCCTGCACGTGGTGCTGCTGAGGCATCAGCGTACCGTTGGCGCGGTACATGATATTGCGCTCGAACAGGAACTGGCGGAAATCAGGCTCTTTCGCCTTCAGCATTTTGCAAAGCTGACGAAAACCCAGCGAATCTTCCACCTGGACAAAGCGGTCAAAGAACTCCGCCTTTGGGGCGAAAAGAGCCAGCTGCTGCTCGGCAGCCTGACGCTGTTCAAACTGTTCGGCCCAGGCGCGAGCCGCCGCCGCAGGATTGGTGAAGTCCGGCAGTCGCGTGCTTCGCTCCCGCTCCTGCCAGCTGTCGAGAGCCTGAGCAATAAACGCGGGCGCAAGGCGCGCCACGGCTAAGAGCGAATCGCGTTTGTTCAGGCAATATTCCTGGCGGGCTTCACCGTCACGCTCGTAAACCCCGATCGTCAGCGGTTGAGAAAGACGCTGCGTGGTTTCCAGCGTTTTAATCAGCCGCTTTACTTCGCCGTGCGGGATCCCCGCCAGCTGAGCGATTTCCCGGCTGCTCATCGTGACCGATTGATTCAGCGAGCTGAGGTTTTCTGTCGAAATCATCATAGGTTTTACCCCCAAGCTTTTCAAAAGACACCCGAGCGGGCAGTAGAAATATTATACAGTTGCCTGTTTAAATATCCAGTACTTTTTTTAAGCGATCGAGTTATTTGAATCTGCTATCAATTTTGATTTTTTGTAAAGGTTGCCCGACGGAAAAGCCTCTTTGCCACAATGATATCAGTCCCACTTATCCGGAGAAAAATGATGTCCCGACCGCTGCAAATATGTCTGCTCAGCATTTCGCTTTTGGCCTCAGGAATGACCGTCGCCGAAGAAGTGACCGTAACCGAACTTCAAAAAGGATTGCAGCATCCCTGGGCTATCGCCTTTCTGCCGGATAATCAGGGAGTGCTGATCACCGAACGCAGCGGACAGCTTCGTCTGTGGCAAAGCGATAAAGGGCTGTCGGCACCCCTGTCAGGTGTGCCTCAGGTATGGGCTCAACGACAGGGCGGTTTGCTGGATATCGTGCTGGCACCGGATTTTGCGCAAAGCCGCCGGGTCTGGCTCAGCTATACCAAAGCCGATAAAGAAGCACGGGCTGGGGCGGTTGTAGGTTTCGGCACGCTGAACAAGGGCAATACCAGGCTGGAAAACTTCCACGTTGTGCTGCAACAGGAACCAAAGCTTTCAGGCGGCGCCAATTTAGGATCGCGACTGGCCTTTGATGATAAGGGTTACCTCTATATCAGTTTTGGCGATAATTTTCAGGCCGCCACGGCTCAGGACCTGAACACGCTTACCGGCAAAATTGTGCGGCTGAAAGCGGATGGCAGCGTGCCTGAAGATAACCCTTTTGTGCATCGGCAGGCGGCACGGCCTGAGATCTGGAGCTATGGGATGCGCAATCCGCAGGGGCTGGCGCTAAACCCGGTGACGCGGGAAATGTGGGAAAACGAGCACGGCCCACGCGGGGGTGACGAAATCAATCTTCTGCGTAAAGGTAAGAATTACGGCTGGCCCCTGGCGACCTGGGGAAGAGATTATAGCGGTGACCCGGTGCCGGGTTCTCAGGGCGGCGAAGCACCCAACACGGTACAGCCACAGTTTTACTGGAAGGTGTCGCCTGCGGTCAGCGGCATGACGTTTTATCAAAGCGACCGCTTCCCGACTTGGAAAAACTCGCTTTTTATTGGCGCGCTTAAAGACAAAAGCCTTATCCATTTAACCGTTGACGGTGAAAAGGTTACAGAACACTCCCGCTTGCTTAAAGATCGCGGTGAGCGAATCCGGGACGTACGCACCGGGCCTGATGGCTATCTTTATGTTTTAACGGATGAAGCCGAAGGCAAACTGCTAAAGATTGCACCAAAATAAAACCGGCTGTCGGGCCGGTTTGATAAAAACAGGAAAGCCGGTCCGTTATTTCACCCAACGGCAGACTTCCCAGCCGCGCTGTAATGCCAGCTGGCAGAGCGGTTCCGTTGGATTGATGACGTGGGCGCGATCGGCGTGTTCCAGCAGGGGCAGATCGGTAACCGAATCGCTATAAGCCCAAATCTGCGAAAACCGGGCGTTATCCTGTTGCCTCAACCATTCGGTGAGCCTTGCTACCGCATCCTTGCCGTTATCTCTTGCGCTGCTGGTCTGACCGCTGTAGCGATCGTTGACGATTTCCACGCCGATAGCCAGTGCGCCGTGGGCACCAAGGTGCTGCGCAATGGGCGTGGCGAGATGATCGCCGCCTGGTGACATCACCATGATTTTGTCGCCTCGCTGCTGATGCCAGGCCAGTTTTTCGCGCGCGGACGGGTAGACGCGCGGCACGATGTCGCGCTGGATAAAGCGCCTGACCCAGCCGGAAACGGTGAGGGTACCCCTGCCCGCCAGCGGCGTCAGCGTGGCCTGCATATAATCATCTGCTGACAGCTGGCCCTCACGATAACGGGCCATTAAAGCTCTTTCCTGTTCTATCAACGTGGTCGGTGCATAGCCTTGCGAAACGAGCCAGCGTGACCACAGGCCTGCGCTGTCTTCGCAAATAAGCGTTTCATCAAGATCGAAAAGGGCTAAATCCATCATGCTGACTCCACCAGAAGATTTAATTCAGATTAGCGGGGTTTTGTGACGGACATAACAGCATGCTGCAAAATCAGAATAATGCCGTTCCGGTAAACCGTATTCCTCTCATAACTTTAAAAAACTTTACGGCAGTGAGGTTCTTTTTAACGGCCATAAAAGCTAGCGTAAAAGACGCTTAGCCTGTTGATACATTACGTTTTACTTCTATAAGGATAGCCAGCCACCGTCATGAAGATTCTGCTTTTCACTGCCCATACCCTCCCTCTCTTATTTATCGTAGCGGCTTTTACCAGCCGGGCGGCAGACCTCCCGAACCCGCCACCGATTGAGGCCAAAGCCTGGATCCTGATGGATTATCACAGCGGTAAAGTGCTGGCCGAACATAATGCGGACGAGCGCCACGATCCGGCCAGTTTGACCAAGATCATGACCAGCTATGTTATTGGCCAGGCGATGAAGGCAGAAAAAATCCATAATGACGATCTGATTACTATCGGCCCCGATGCGTGGGCGACTGGCAATCCGTTGCTGAAAGGCTCGTCGTTAATGTTTTTGAAACCGGGCGATCGTCTCCCGGTTTCCGAACTGAATAAAGGTTTGGTGATCCAGTCCGGCAACGATGCCAGCATCGCGCTGGCGGATTACGTGGCGGGAAGCCAGAGCGCCTTTGTGAGCCTGATGAACAATTATGTTCAGGCGCTGGGGCTAAAAAACACCCATTTTAAAACGGTGCACGGCCTGGATGCAGAGGGTCAGTACAGCACTGCACGTGATATGGCGCTGCTTGGTCAGGCCTTGATTCGTGACGTCCCGGCGGAATATGCGTTGCATAAAGAGAAAGCGTACACTTTCAATGACATCAAACAATATAATCGGAACCGGCTGCTCTGGAGCACTCACCTGGAGGTCGACGGTATTAAAACCGGTTATACCGCCGGGGCGGGAAACAACCTTGTCGCTTCCGCGACCCAGGGGCGGCAACGGCTGATTTCTGTGGTGCTGGGTGCGCAAACCGATGCCATACGCTTTAGCGAAAGTGAAAAGCTATTAACATGGGGTTTCCGATTTTATGAAACGCTAACGCCGATAACAGCCGATAAACCTTTCGCTTCACGGCGGGTTTGGTTTGGGGATCGAAAAACGGTTCGTTTAGGCGTGGCGGAAGATGCGGCAATAACCTTGCCGAAAGAGAGGGCCAAAGAGCTGAAAGTGAGTTTTATGCTGCATGAACCACAGCTGACCGCACCGCTGAAGAAAAATCAGCTCGTCGGCACCCTGAATTTACAGCTAAACGGCAAAACTATTGAACAACGCCCGCTGGTGGCAATGGAGGAAGTAAAAGAGGGCGGGATATTTAGCCGGATGCTGGATTTTGTGCTGATGAAGCTCTACGGCTGGTTTGGAAAAGGATTAAGTTAAAAGCGGGTTAACTGGCGGAATGCGATGGCGCCATCCCTGGCGCATCCTCAGTCAGAACAGGTCATAAGCGATAGCGGAAATGGCTATCAGGCCCGTCAGTACCACAAAAACGTTGCTGAGTTTGCCGCTGTACTGGCGCATTGCCGGCACTTTATTAATGGCGTACATCGGCATCAGGAAAAGCAGCACGGCAATCACTGGCCCGCCCAGCGTCTCAATCATCCCCAGAATGCTGGGATTTTTGGTCGCCACCAGCCAGGTGGTCAGAAACATAAAAAGCGCCGTTATCCGGTTCAGCTTGTTTTCTGACGGTGGCTGGCGAAACGTTCTGGCAATCAGGCCATTAAACCCTTCGCGCGCGCCAAGGTAATGACCTAAAAACGATTTAGTAATCGCTACCATGGCGATCAGCGGCGCAAGCCAGCCCATCAACGGCGTGTCAAAATGGTTGGCGAGATAGGAAAGAATAGAGATGTTCTGCGCTTTCGCTTCTGCCAGGTTTTCCGGCGACAGGCTAAGTACACAGCTGAAGACGAAAAACATCACCGTCACCACCATCATTACGTGGCTGCGGGCCAAAATCCGCGCGCACTTTTTCGCCGCGTTATCGCCATACTCCTGACGCTTTGCCACGGCAAAAGCTGAGATAATCGGCGAATGATTAAAGGAAAAAACCATGACCGGAATAGCCAGCCAAAGCGTCATCCATAAGCCTTTGCCATTGCCTTCGACATGTTGAAAAATCGTGCTGTTCCAGTGCGGGATTAAAAACAGCGCCAGCGCCATCAATACCAAAACAAAAGGGTAAACCAGTACGCTCATGGTTTTAACGATTGTCTCTTTACCGAAGCGAACGATGGCCATCAGACCCGCAATCAAAATCAGCGACAGCAGCGCTCTTGGCGGTGACGATAAATGAAGTTGATGAGTGATGAAACTCTCTACGGTGTTGGTAATAGCGACGCTGTAAACCAGCAGGATCGGGTAAATAGCAAAGAAATAGAGCAGCGTAAGCAGCGTGCCTGCACCCGTGCCGAAATGTTCTTCCACTACGCCGGTGATATCACGATCGCCACGCCCGGAAAGCACAAAGCGACAAAGGCCTCGATGGGCGAAAAACGTCATGGGAAAAGCGAGAACCGCCATAATAAGCAGCGGAATCAACCCGCCGATACCGGCATTGATCGGTAAAAACAGCACGCCAGCGCCGATAGCCGTGCCGTACAGGCCCAGCATCCACGTGGTGTCGCTTTTGCGCCACTCTGCTGACGCGTCCGTTGAGGGCAGCGTAGCCGTTTTAGTGGATTCCATTGACAATCTCCCGGTTGAAAATAGTGAACTAAATAGTCTGAATGCATAACAGGGAAGCGCTTCCCGTCAGACATAACTTAATTAACTACTCTGGTTGAGACGAACAACACTCTACCATCAGAAAAAGAAGAGGGAAGGGAAAAATAGCGGGTACGGATCTCAGATAAGCGTATTACTTTTCTTTTTAACAGAACGATCATCTGAATGAAATGGTTGGTGCGATAAGAAGCTCTGGATGGAAGCGGTTACTATAGTCATTAAAACCAAAATGGCGGGGAGTGCGATTGCTTAAATATTACCCTCACACGTTAACATTTATGGCTTTTTTATTTTTTAATCATTAAAATTAATGAGTTATGAAATTTTCCTGGCAGGGTGGACCAGCTTTTATTGATTTGCGCAACGACCGAAC
>DOOK01000206.1:0-809 GCA_003512805.1 Erwinia sp.
GCGGTGCCGGAGGGGCT
Source organism: Erwinia sp. (assembly GCA_003512805.1). Lineage (GTDB taxonomy): Bacteria > Pseudomonadota > Gammaproteobacteria > Enterobacterales > Enterobacteriaceae > Erwinia. The sequence continues at coordinate 18 of DOOK01000206.1, forward strand.
ATGGCAAAGCTGCTCCAGCAAGACGGTCAGGGTCAGCGGCGCGGCAAAAACGTGTGGCTCATCATTAATGATGATGTTCACGAGGGCCTCCGCATACCGGGCAGCCTGGGTTGCGCTCCAGTTCAAGCGTGCGCCAGGCCTGCGTTTTACCATCAAACAGCCGCAGCTTACCGTCCAGCGCCGACGGCTGACCGGCCAGCATCTTCAACGCTTCCAGCGCCTGAAGCGTGCCCATCACGCCGACGACCGGCCCGAGCACGCCTGCGGTACGGCAGTTGCGCTGCGGCTCCGTTTCATCAGGCCACAGGCAGCAATAGCAACCCTGATGGAAAGGCGGGGCGAGCACCATTATCTGACCGCTGAAGCCCACCGCACTGGCGCTGATTAGCGGCGTGCTGGCTGTCACACAGGCAGCATTAACGGCGTGACGCGTCTGCATATTGTCACTACAGTCCAGAACCAGATCGGCAGACTGCACCTCTTCCTGCAGCGTAACGGCATCCATGCGCTGCTCAAGCGCTATGAACTCAACCTGAGGGTTCAGCGCCTGTAAACGATCCTTCGCCAGGACCGCCTTTGGCTGGCCTGTATCGCTGCTGCGGTAAAGGATTTGGCGCTGCAAATTACTGATATGCAGCTTATCGTCATCAGCCAGCAGCAGTTTGCCCACGCCCGCAGCCGCAAGATAAGCTGCGGCTGGTGAACCTAAACCCCCCAGTCCGACAATCAGCACGCTGGCCGCCAGCAGCTTTTCCTGAGCCTGTGGGCCAAACTCTTCCAGCAGCAGCTGGC
>DOOK01000206.1:968-5133 GCA_003512805.1 Erwinia sp.
CTGGCGGCTGTAGCGCATAAAATCGCCGTCGCTAAGCATGGAGTGGCCCTCCGCTGCCGGCCAGTGACAGCAGCTGCGCGGTAGCGGCCTGCCAGTCGGCAGCCTGGGTAATGGCGCTGACCACGGCGATACTGCCAACGCCGGTAGCGAGTACCTCAGGCGCTCGCGCCAGCGAAATGCCGCCGATAGCAACGGTTGAGATGCCCTTGAGCCGCCCGACATGCCGCTTCAGTTCCTGAAGCCCCTGGGGGGCAGAAGGCATGACTTTTGTCCGGGTAGGGAAGACGTGTCCCAGCGCAAGATAAGAAGGGCGCTCGGCCAGCGCGCGATCCAGTTCCACATCGTCATGCGTGGATAATCCCAGGCGCAGCCCGGCACGGTGGATCGCATCCAGATCGGCACTATCCAGATCCTCCTGGCCCAAATGGATGCCATAAGCGTCATGCTTAATCGCCAGCCGCCAATAATCGTTGATAAACAGACGGGCCTGGTAGCGTTTACCCAGCGCGATAGCCGTTGCTACATCTTCTGCTACCGCGTCTTCGGGTAAATCTTTAATGCGTAGCTGGAGGGTTCGTACACCAGCTGCGAGCAGACGTTCAATCCAGACCACGCTGTCCACCACCGGATAAAGTCCCAGTCTGGCCGCCGTTGGGGGAAAAGCGGCACGGCTCATATGTTTTCCTCCGGCTTCAGTGCATCGGCAGCGTGATAAAGTTCGCCACCACGATCGCGGAACGCCTGCGACATTTCCGCCATGCCTATTGCGATCGGCTGCGCTTCCGCTTCCTGCTTTGCGGCGTACTCACGGACTTCCTGAGTGATCTTCATTGAACAGAATTTCGGGCCGCACATAGAGCAGAAATGGGCGACCTTGCCGGACTCCTGCGGCAGCGTTTCATCATGGAAAGCGCGGGCAGTATGCGGATCCAACGCCAGGTTAAACTGATCTTCCCAGCGGAATTCAAAGCGCGCTTTCGACATGGCGTTGTCACGGATCTGCGCGCCCGGATGGCCTTTGGCAAGATCGGCTGCGTGGGCAGCAATCTTGTAGGTAATCAATCCCTGCTTTACATCTTCTTTGTTCGGCAGGCCCAGGTGCTCTTTCGGCGTGACGTAGCACAGCATGGCGCAGCCAAACCAGCCAATCATCGCCGCGCCAATACCGGAAGTGAAATGGTCGTAGCCTGGCGCAATATCGGTAGTCAGCGGGCCGAGGGTATAGAAAGGCGCTTCATGGCAGTGCTCAAGCTGCTCGGTCATATTGCGTCTGATCATTTGCATCGGCACATGTCCCGGGCCTTCAATCATCACCTGCACGTCATACTCCCAGGCAATTTTTGTCAGTTCGCCCAGCGTGCGCAGCTCGGCAAACTGCGCCTCGTCATTGGCATCCTGTATCGAGCCGGGGCGCAGGCCGTCGCCCAGCGACAGCGAGACATCGTAAGCGGCACAGATCTCGCAGATATCACGAAAGCGTTCGTAGAGAAAGCTTTCACGATGATGCGACAGGCACCACTTCGCCATAATGGATCCCCCACGCGAAACGATGCCGGTCAGGCGTTTTGCCGTCATCGGCACATATCGCAGCAGCACGCCCGCATGAATAGTGAAGTAATCCACGCCTTGTTCAGCCTGCTCCAGCAGCGTGTCGCGGAACACTTCCCAGTTGAGGTTTTCCGCCACGCCGTTAACCTTTTCCAACGCCTGATAGATGGGCACCGTGCCAATCGGCACCGGACTGTTGCGCAGGATCCACTCGCGGGTTTCATGAATATTCCGCCCGGTAGAGAGGTCCATTACCGTATCCGCCCCCCAGCGCACCGACCAGACCAGCTTTTCGACTTCTTCCTCGATGGAGGAACTGACCGCAGAGTTGCCGATATTGGCGTTAATTTTCACCAGAAAATGGCGGCCGATAATCATCGGCTCCGATTCAGGATGGTTGATATTGGCCGGGATAATAGCGCGTCCGGCGGCCACCTCCTGCCGAACAAAATCGGCGGTGATGTTTTCCGGCAGCCTTGCGCCGAAGCTCTCTCCCGGATGCTGTTGCAATAGCGCTTCGCTGCGAATGCGTTCGCGGCCCATATTTTCGCGCAGTGCAATAAATTCCATTTCCGGCGTGATAATGCCCTGGCGTGCGTAGTGAAGTTGGGTGACGCGGCGGCCAGCCTGTGCGCAACGCGGACGGGGCAAATTATCAAAGCGCAGATGATCCAGTCCTGCGTCCGCCAGGCGCTGCTGCGTATAAACAGAACTCAGTTGCTCAATCGATTGCGTATCGGCACGTTCTGCAATCCAGCTTTCGCGCAGCCTGGCGATGCCGGCATGGACGTCAATAACGGCGTCGGGATCGCCATAAGGTCCGGCGGTATCGTAAACCGGTACTGGCTCGTTTTCTTCGAACAGCGGGTTTTCTTTACTGCCGCCAACAGGGGTGGGCGAGAGCTGAATTTCACGCATCGGCACGCGCAGATCGGCTCGCGATCCGGTCAGATAAATACGTTTGGAATGGGGGAAGGCGGTGCCTTGTAAAGCGGCGATAAACTGTTGGGCTTCAGCGCGCTGTTCGCGTCGGTTGGATTTCTTAACCTGGGTAGACATAGCAAGTTCCTGACTTAAGGGAAATTTGCTTGTCCGGAGTTCGGAGGAGTAAGCGCGGGGCCGATAGCCCCAACCTGGATCTTTACTCTTGTTCCCTTCGCAGGTTCTAACCTGATCAGGTTCCGCGGATCCCGAATTAACGGTCTCAGCCCCGAGGGGCACTCCGACAAGAAGACATCTGGCTTTCGCCAGGGGCAATCATCTGATTGCCTTTTCAGCATAAAGGGACGTTATGGAAAGCTCAAGAATTTAAACGGAGAACTTTTCAGGCAGGACGGGCCATTGCAGAATCATTGGCTGCGGGCTTCCCCATATACTTTTCCAGCGCCAGCTGAATGAATTTATCTTCCAGCGTGAAGCGGGCTTCCAGCGCTTCGCCGACAATCGACAGCGCCTGCTGGAATTCCAGATAGTTATCGTGATCGATGGCGTTTTCCAGGTGCGCGTCGTAAATACCCATAATCTGTTCGGTATTGGACTGTAGGGAAGGATAAATCAGCGCCGCTTTGGCCAGCTGCTCGGTTCCTTCCATTTCCTGAATAAAGCGCTCGTATGCCGTAAAGTGGCCAGTTGAGAGATAATCAACCAGGCTTTGACAGAAGTTATCCAGCGCCTCTTCGTCGAGCGTGGTCAGCGATTCTTTGTTAGGCTTCATGCCAACCATTTGATAATAAGCAACTAACAGCTGCTTGCGTGAGTGAAGGCAAAAGTCTACCAGTTCGCTGCATCCGCCTACGCGCGAGGCCAAAACTTCCAGCTGGTCAAGCATGAGTGACTCCAAAAAGTGTTATTTTAACTGTCTATCCCAATCCGGTAAGTGCGTGAAGTGAGGATGAGCAATTTATGGAACTTGAGATTTCAAGCGTAGACGCTGGCTGGTGGATTGTCAGCCACGAACAGAAAATTTGGCTGCCAAAAGGTCAATTACCGTACGGAAATGCACAAGATTTAGGCCTGGTCGGCTCGAAGGGTGCACCGATAGGGGAGTGGCAGGGTGAACCGGTAAGGCTGATTAACGAAAATCGGCCAGAAGGAATGGCATCGCTGCGACAGCTGCTCGATCAGGATCCCGCGCTGTTTCAGCTGGCGGGACGCGGTATTCAGCTGGCGGAATTTTACCGCTCGCACCAGTGGTGCGGTTACTGCGGCCATTCGATGTCTCGCAGTAAAACGGAATGGGCCTGCCTGTGCAGTCATTGCCGCCAGCGCTACTATCCGCAAATTGCGCCCTGTATCATCGTAGCTATCCGGCGTGATGATGAGATCCTGCTGGCACAGCATACCCGACACCGCAACGGCATCTACACGGTGCTGGCTGGTTTTGTTGAGGTGGGTGAAACGCTGGAGCAGACCGTGGCGCGCGAAGTCATGGAAGAGAGCGGCATCCGGGTGAAAAACCTGCGCTATGTTTCTTCGCAGCCCTGGCCTTTCCCGCAGTCCCTGATGATGGCATTTATGGCCGATTACGACAGTGGCGAGATCAACATCGATCCTAAAGAGCTGCTGGACGCTAACTGGTATCGCTTCGACGCTTTGCCGTCGCTGCCGCCAGCGGGAA
>DOOK01000206.1:5226-5780 GCA_003512805.1 Erwinia sp.
GAACGGTGGCGCGTCGACTGATAGAAGACACCGTCGCGCTCTGCCGCGCCGCTGTGGAATAACTGATATACTGTGCGTCTGAATGAAAAAGAGTCCTGAAGATGAGTGAACTGAAGAACGATCGTTATTTGCGTGCTCTGCTGCGTCAGCCGGTAGACGTTACGCCCGTGTGGATGATGCGTCAGGCCGGACGGTATTTGCCGGAATACAAGGCGACGCGCGCCCAGGCCGGCGACTTTATGTCGCTGTGTAAAAATGCTGAGCTGGCCTGTGAAGTCACGCTGCAACCGCTGCGTCGCTACGCGCTGGACGCGGCGATCCTCTTCTCTGATATCCTGACCATCCCGGATGCGATGGGGCTGGGACTCTATTTTGAAGCGGGCGAAGGGCCACGCTTTTCTTCCCCTGTCACCTGCCGTGCGGACGTAGAAAAACTGCCCGTTTTCGATCCCGAGCAGGAGCTGGGCTATGTGATGAATGCCGTGCGCACCATCCGTAAAAATTTACAGGGCGCGGTGCCGTTGATTGGTTTTTCCGGCAGCCCGTGGACGCTG
>DOOK01000206.1:5932-12354 GCA_003512805.1 Erwinia sp.
TCCGGCAGCCCGTGGACGCTGGCGACCTATATGGTCGAAGGCGGCAGCAGTAAAGCCTTTACCAAACTGAAAAAGATGATGTACGCCGAGCCGGAAACCCTGCACCTGATGCTGGATAAGCTGGCCGACAGCGTGACGCTTTATCTGAATGCCCAGATCCGTGCGGGCGCGCAGTCGGTGATGATTTTCGATACCTGGGGCGGAGTCCTTACCGGGCGCGATTATCTGCAATTCTCTCTGCACTACATGCACAAAATCGTTGATGGCCTGCAGCGTGAAAATGACGGTCGCCGCGTGCCCGTTACGCTGTTTACCAAAGGTGGCGGTCAGTGGCTGGAAGCGATGGCGGAAACCGGCTGCGATGCACTTGGTCTGGACTGGACCATGGATATTGGCGAGGCACGTCGACGCGTCGGTCACAAGGTGGCGCTGCAAGGCAACATGGATCCTTCTATGCTTTATGCCTCTCCTGCCCGAATTGAGCAGGAAGTCGCGGGTATTCTTCAGAGCTTCGGCAACGGCACGGGCCACGTGTTCAACCTGGGTCACGGCATTCATCAGGATGTCCCACCGGAACACGCGGGTGCTTTTGTGGAGGCCGTCCACAAACTGTCAGGACAGTATCACCAGGATTAATTATGGATATACAGGCATTAAAGCAGGAACAGACGACGCGTGCGGCAGAAGTGGTACGCGCCGATGATTTTGACGTAATGCCGCCACGCTATATCGCCGGGGCGGATGTGGGATTTGAGCAGGGCGGTGAGGTCACGCGCGCCGCGTTGGTGTTGCTGGAATATCCCTCGCTGAAGCTGATTGAGCATCGCGTCGCGCGGATAGCGACCACCATGCCCTATATTCCCGGTTTTCTCTCGTTTCGTGAATATCCTGCTCTACTGGCCGCCTGGGAGCAGCTGGAGCAAAAACCCGATCTGCTGTTTGTGGATGGTCAGGGCATTGCGCATCCTCGCCGCCTTGGCGTTGCCAGCCATTTTGGCCTGCTGGTGGATGTGCCGACTATCGGCGTGGCGAAAAGCCGGCTGTGCGGCAAGTTCGAGCCGTTAGGCGACGAGCCGGGTTCCCGGCAGCCGCTGATCGATAAGGGCGAGCAGATTGGCTGGGTATTGCGCAGCAAAAAACGCTGCAATCCTCTGTTTATTTCGCCGGGCCACCGCGTCAGCGCCGATACAGCGCTGCACTGGGTTGAAACCTGCCTGCAGGGCTACCGCTTGCCGGAACCGACGCGCTGGGCCGATGCCGTAGCGTCCAACCGGCCTGCTTTCGCCCGTCTGGGCACTCTGCTATAACGGTGTGAGGCGCGGGCTTTTCGGTTACACTGCAGCCCGCGCACTTTTGTTTAAGAGATCCCAACATGTTACGTAATCCGATTCACCTGCGGCTGGAAAAACTGGAAAGCTGGCAGCACGTTACTTTTATGGCCTGCCTGTGCGAGCGTATGTATCCCAATTACTGGGCATTTTGCCGTCAGACCGGGTTTGGCGACGGCCAGATCTATCGCCGCATTCTCGATCTGGTCTGGGAAACGCTGCTGGTGAAAGATGCCAAAGTGAATTTTGACTCGCAGCTGGAAAAGTTTGAAGAGGCCATCCCGGCGGCGGCGGATTACGATCTGTACGGCGTTTACCCTGCTATTGATGCCTGTGTGGCGCTGAGCGAACTGCTGCACTCTCGCTTAAGCGGTGAAACGCTGGCACATGCGATTGCCGTTAGCGAAGCTTCAATCACGTCTGTTGCCATGCTGGAAATGACTCAGGCTGAACGCGAAATGACCGAGGAAGAGCTAAAAGCGAATCCCGCGGTCGAAGAAGAATGGGACATCCAGTGGGAGATTTTTCGCCTGCTCAGTGCCTGTGAGGAAAGGGATCCGGAACTGATAAAAGGACTGCGTTCTGACCTGCGGGAATCAGGGATCAGTAATATCGGTATAAATTTTCAGCAGTAAGGCGATAAAACGTGACTTCAGGCCTGATTTGTAGCGCCTTAAGGCTTCACATTCGCCCCCAGTCTGGTCTACATTTGTGGGGCTGAAAAAAGTGGCTATCGGTGCGTGTATGCAGGAGAGTGCCAGAAACTGGTTTTTCCCTCGCACTCGATGCTTAGCAAGCGATAAATACACTGTAAGGATAACTTATGAACAAGACTCAACTGATTGATGTAATTGCGGACAAAGCGGACCTGTCTAAGACCCAGGCTAAAGCTGCACTGGAATCCACTCTGGCTGCGATTACTGAGTCTCTGAAAGAAGGTGATGCTGTACAACTGGTTGGTTTTGGTACTTTCAAAGTTAACCACCGTGCTGAGCGTACTGGCCGCAACCCGCAGACCGGCAACGAAATCAAAATTGCAGCTGCAAACGTACCGGCATTCGTTTCTGGTAAAGCTCTGAAAGACGCTGTTAAATAATCGACAGTGAAAAGTTTTAAACAGGGGGGCGTTAAGCCCCTTTTGTTAAGGCTTTTTAGCTGTTTCTCCCAGGACAGCTTGTGAACTTTTTCTCCCGCTCCCTTTTGCCGCTCCTGCTGCTGTTAGCAGGCTGTAGCTCGCCGCCACCTGATTTTACCGCTAGCGGCTATCTGGCCGATCGCGGCACTGTGCGTATCTGGCGCAAAACGCATGCTTCCCAGTCAACCCATTTGCAGACGGTCTACACCCCTTTCACCGAGCCGGTAACGGAAACCACCGATTATCAATGGCAACAGGGCAAACTCATTTCTGTTGAACGCCAAACCGTGGGTGCGCATCCTGAAAGCGTGACGCTGAGGTTTGATCAACGCGGACGCCTGAGTTTTATGCAGCGTCAGCTGGCACAGCGGCGAGAAGCGCTGACGGCCGATGCGATCGCGCTTTATCAGTTTGAAGCCGGACGTATGCTAACGATTAGCGATGATTTGTTACGAGGACGCGTAAGGCTGATTCAGGGGGTATGGACGCCTTCCGGCGTAGTCAGGCTGTGTGAAGGCGGTAAAGCCTCGCCTGGTTTTGACAGCAATGCCGTGCATTATATTACCCAACATCAACAGGGCTCAGATAAACCGCTCAGTATTGCCTGGCTGGAAGCGCCTGGCGGCACGCAGCTGCTGCTGGCCACGCCGGAAGACCTTTGTCGGCAGCAGCCCCAGGAAGAGAGCTTTTAGGCGCCTTATCGGGTTCTGTCACCTTATTGGAACAAAAGGGGACAAGCGACGTCATCCCCTTCAACCCGTCTTATTTACGCCCGATAGCGCGGTAGCCGATATCGGTGCGGCAGAAGCTGCCGTGCCAGGAAATGTGCTTAGCCAGTTCGTAAGCGTGTTGCTGAGCCGCCGCGACATCTTCACCCAGCGCGGTGACGCACAGCACACGCCCGCCGTTAGTCACCACCAGATCGTCCTGCATTTTGGTTCCGGCGTGGAACACCTTGCCGTCCGGTGACGCTTCCAACGGTAGACCGTGGATCGGGTCACCGGTGGCGTAATCGCCGGGATAACCGCCCGCCGCCAGCACTACGCCCAGCGAAGGACGGGGATCCCACACGGAATCTTTGGTATCCAGCTTGCCATCAACGGCCGCCAGGCAAAGATCGACCAGATCGGACTGCAGGCGCAGCATGATCGGCTGCGTTTCAGGATCGCCAAAGCGGCAGTTAAATTCGATGACTTTTGGCTGACCGCTTTTATCAATCATCAGACCGGCGTACAGAAAGCCGGTGTAAACGTTGCCTTCTGCCGCCATGCCACGGACGGTTGGCCAAATGACTTCATCCATGACGCGCTGGTGGATTTCATCGGTCACCACTGGCGCAGGGGAATAGGCCCCCATGCCGCCTGTATTCGGGCCGGTATCGCCATTGCCGACGCGTTTATGATCCTGACTGGTCGCCATCGGCAGCACGTTCGTACCATCAACCATCACGATAAAGCTGGCTTCCTCGCCATCCAGGAACTCCTCCACCACGATGCGATGTCCGGCATCACCAAAAGCGTTTCCGGCCAGCATATCTTTAATGGCGGCTTCCGCCTCTTCCAGCGTCATCGCGACGATCACGCCTTTGCCCGCCGCCAGGCCGTCTGCCTTAATCACAATCGGCGCGCCTTTGCTGCGCGTATAGGCCAGCGCGGCCTCTACGTCCGTGAAGTTCTGATATTCCGCCGAGGGAATGTTATGGCGGGCCAGAAAATCCTTGGTGAAAGCTTTCGATCCTTCCAGCTGGGCGGCGGCCTGAGTAGGGCCGAAGATTTTCAGCCCGGCAGCACGGAAAGCATCCACCACGCCGATGACCAACGGCGCTTCCGGCCCAACGATAGTCAGGTCGATGCGCTCACTTTTGGCAAAATCCAGCAGCGCAGGGATATCGGTCGCGCTAATAGCGACGTTTTGCAGCGCAGGTTCCAGCGCGGTGCCTGCGTTGCCGGGGGCGACGAACACGGTTTCTGCCAGAGGCGACAGGGAAGCTTTCCACGCCAGCGCGTGCTCACGGCCGCCATTACCAATCACTAAAATTTTCATTGTCGTTTCCTTATTAATGACGGAAGTGGCGCATGTTGGTGAAAATCATGGCAATACCGTGTTCGTCAGCGGCGGCAATCACTTCTTCATCGCGAATTGATCCGCCTGGCTGGATGACGCAGCTGACACCGGCAGCGGCGGCCGCATCAATGCCGTCCCGAAACGGGAAGAAAGCGTCAGATGCCAGCGCGCAGCCTTCCACAATCAGCCCTTCGTCTTTTGCTTTGATACCGGCAATTTTAGCGGAGTAAACACGGCTCATCTGACCTGCGCCAATCCCGACAGTCATGTTATCGCGCGCATACACGATGGCATTAGACTTCACAAATTTAGCGACCTTCCAGCAGAACAACGCATCCCGCAGCTCCTGTTCGGTAGGCTGGCGTTTGGTCACCACGCGCAGCTGGCTTTCTTCAACCATGCCCAGATCGCGATCCTGTACCAGTAAGCCGCCGTTTACACGTTTGAAATCCAGCCCGGCCTGACGCTGTTGCCACTGGCCGCAAATCAGCACGCGAACGTTCTGTTTAGCTGACGTTACCTGCAGCGCGGCTTCACTGGCGGAGGGTGCAATGATCACTTCGACGAACTGACGGCTGATAATTGCCTGAGCGGTCGCTTCATCAAGCTCGCGGTTAAAGGCGATAATGCCACCGAAAGCAGAGGTAGGATCGGTCTTGTAGGCCAGCTCATAAGCGCCCAGGGCAGAATCGCTAACCGCTACGCCGCAAGGGTTGGCGTGTTTGACAATCACGCAGGCCGGTTCGCTGAATTCTTTAACGCATTCCAGGGCTGCATCCGTATCCGCAATATTGTTATAAGAGAGCGCTTTGCCCTGAACCTGCTGCGCCGTGGCGACCGAAGCTTCAGAAACGTGCTCTTCTATATAGAAGGCGGCATCCTGATGGCTGTTCTCACCGTAACGCATATCCTGCTTCTTAATGAAGTTCAGATTCAGCGTGCGCGGGAAGCGACCGGCCGGCTCGCCAGTTTCGCCATGATAGGCCGGTACCAGGCGACCAAAGTAGTTAGCGATCATACTGTCGTAGGCGGCAGTGTGTTCGAAAGCCTTAATGGCCAAATCAAAGCGGGTGGCCAGCTGCAGTGAGTTACCGTTAGCATCCATCTCGGCTATCACGGCGTCGTAGTCGCTGCTCTTCACCACAATAGCCACGTCTTTATGGTTCTTGGCCGCAGAGCGCACCATTGTCGGGCCGCCAATATCAATGTTTTCTACAGCGTCTTCTAACGAGCAGCCTTCACGCGCTACGGTCTGTGCAAAGGGATAAAGGTTAACAACGACCATATCGATAGGGGCAATAGCGTGTTCCTGCATAATAGCGTCGTCCTGACCGCGGCGGCCCAGGATACCGCCATGAACTTTAGGATGCAGAGTTTTGACGCGTCCATCCATCATTTCCGGGAAACCGGTGTAGTCAGAGACTTCGGTAACGGGCAGACCGGCTTCCGCCAACAGGCGGGCAGTGCCACCAGTGGAAAGCAGCTCCACGCCACGCGCTGAAAGCGCCTGTGCAAATTCGAGGATACCGGCTTTATCGGACACGCTGAGCAGAGCGCGACGTACAGGACGAGGTTGTTGCATGAGGTTTTATCCCTTGGCTTTGGTTCGCATAGATAAGAGCGTTACATCAATCTTAGCTTTTTCTTCCTTTTATAAAGAAAGAAGCCCTGAAGATTCAGGTAACGCCCCCAAATGGGGGCCGGGATTTTTCCGGGGCATTGTAGCGAAAACGTTTGCGTAACGCTCGCCTAAATTTGATTGAGCCGATCAATGTGGATAACTTTGTGGGTAAATGCGTATAAATAGCCATTTTGCTGTGGAATGCAGCGAACGAGCTATTTTTCTAAAATTAGGGGTTGTCAGCCGTCGAGAACTCCCTATAATGCGCAACCAC
>DOOK01000205.1 GCA_003512805.1 Erwinia sp.
TTCAGGCTTTCTCTTGAATATGGCGGTGAGGAAGGGATTCGAACCCTTGATACGTTGCCGTATACACACTTTCCAGGCGTGCTCCTTCAGCCACTCGGACACCTCACCATATTGTTACGCATGCTTGTTGCGTGGCCGGTAATGTAGGGAAAAGTCGTGCGCCGGTCAACTCCCTTTCTGCACTTTTCCGTTTGTTTACTCATTTTTGCAGCAGCCTGCTGCTAAATTCGGCAAAAAGACCGTTTGCTTAAGTAAAACACCACGGCATCAGCGCAATCGGCCTGACAATGTGCATAATGATTCGCTTTGACAGGCTAAAAAATCACGAGGCTACAGTGACTATCCAGACCAAAAACGGTGCGGCGGCAGGGCAGGAAGGTACGCGCGCGCTCTTCTTTATCCAGATTTTCGCCACCCTTGGCTTTGCCGTGCTGTATTCCACCCTGGTGCTTTACGCCACTAAACGACTCGGCTTCAGCGAGGCACAAGCCAATGCCATGATGGGCGTATTCGGTGCCTTTAACTACGGACTGCATCTGTTTGGCGGCTACCTCGGCGGCCGCTACCTCAGCAACCGCAACCTCTTTGTGCTGGGCATGGTATTACAGGTCATCGGCTGTTGGATCCTTTCCGGGCAGAGCGCAGATGGCCTGTACTGGGGGCTGGCGATGTTCCTGACCGGTAGTGGACTGAACGTGACCTGTATCAATATGATGCTGACACAACGGTTTACGCCGGAAGATAGCCGGCGAGAAAGTGCCTTCCTGTGGAATTACGCCGGCATGAACCTGGGCTTCTTCATCGGCTTCACCGGCGCAGGCTATTTTCAGCTACAGGAACATTATCAGGCGCTGTTTCTGTTCGCCACGCTGGGCAACGCCGTGGCTATTGTGATTTCGCTGCTGCGATGGAAAACGCTGGCGGATATCGATACGCCCCTGCTTCACGTCAACAAGTCGCAGCTGCGGCTACGTATGCTGGCGGGCCTGCTGATTCTGGTCGTACTGGTGCCGATTATTCGCCTGATGCTGACCCATGCTGATTTCACCGGCGCTTTTGTGCTGATCCTTGGCGCGGTAGTCTTTCTGTTGCTGGCTGCTACCACGCTGCGGCATCGCCCACGAGAAGAACAACGCAAAATGGCCGCCTACCTGATCCTGGCTTTGGGGGCGCTGGTGTTCTGGACGCTTTATCAGCTGGCGCCGATGGGCCTGATGCTGTTCACTGAACACAATATTATGCTGAACGTCTGGGGCGTACGGGTTGCGCCGCAGTGGGTGCAAAATATTAATACGCTGGTGATTGTTTTTGGCGGGCCGCTGCTGGCAATGAGTTTCCGCAATATGCGTGAACGCGGCTGGCGCATCGATATCCCTCTGCAGTTTGCTTCTTCGCTGTTCTGTATCGGTCTGGGGATGCTGGTGCTTCCCGTTGGCATTATGCTGGCTGGCGGCGACGGCATGGTGGCGTTTAAATGGATTGCGATCAGCTATATTTTGCAAAGCCTTGCCGAACTGCTGATCTCGCCGGTTGGCTACGCCATGATTGGCAAGCTGGCGCCGCTACGTTATCAGGGCGTAATGATGGGCTGTTGGATGATGGTGACCGGCGTCGCGTCCGTGCTGGCTGGTCACGTCTCCGGCCTGATGCCGGAAAACAGCGGCAGTTCACCCGCGTTGACCAACCCCGGCTACAGCCATATCTTTTTACTGCTGGGCTGCGGTAGCGTGGCCACCGGCCTGGCCCTGTTGCTGCTGATGCCGCTGTTGCGCAGGCTCATCCGGACGACAGGCTAGAGGCTGAATGGGGTCATAATGACCCCATTATTTTTTGCTTGCCACGGGCGGCGTTTTCCCTGAGCCTGAAGAAAAAACAGGAGAAACCGCGTGGATATCATCTTTTACCATCCTTCCTTTAAGGCACAGAAGTGGCAGGCCGGCATAGAGCAGCGTCTGCCACAGGCCCGCGTACGCGAATGGACGCCGGACGACAGGGCGCCTGCAGATTACGCGCTGGTACGCCAGCCTCCGGTAGCGATGCTGCAGGGCCGCACGGATTTAAAAGGCGTTTTTGCACTGGGCGCGGGTGTTGATGATATTCTCAGCCAGCTGCGCGATCATCCGCAAATGCTGGCGGCTGGCGTGCCGCTGTTTCGCCTGGAAGATACCGGCATGGGGCGCCAGATGCAGGAATATGCGGTATGGCACGTCCTGGGCTGGTTCCGCCGCTTCAATGATTATCAGCAGCAGAAAAACCAGGCACTGTGGCAACCGCTACGCAATTCCGCCCGCGATGCCTTCACCATTGGTATTTTGGGGGCGGGCGTGCTGGGAAGCAGCGTGGCCGAAAGCCTGCGCTATTGGGGATTTCCGGTACGCTGCTGGAGCCGCACGCCGAAAACGCTGCCTGGCGTCACCAGTTTCCACGGTGAAGCGCAGCTGAGCGAGTTTCTTGCCGGTACTCGCGTGCTGATTAACCTGTTGCCGAATACGCCGCAAACCGGCGGCATCCTGAACCGGGATTTACTGAGCCAGCTTCAGCCGGAAGCTTATCTGATTAATTTGGCCCGCGGCGCGCATCTGGTGGAAGAGGATTTGCTGGCTGCGCTGGCTGCAGGTGAACTCAAGGCGGCGGCGCTGGACGTCTTTGTGCAGGAGCCGCTGGCGCAGGATCATCCTTTTTGGACGCATCCGGCTATCGCGATCACGCCGCATAATGCGGCCGTCACCTTGCCGGAAGAAGCTATGGATTACATCGCCCATGCCATTCGCCAGCTTGAAGCGGGCA
>DOOK01000410.1 GCA_003512805.1 Erwinia sp.
CCGAGCCTTAAAATTCTGGGCGCTGCGCTGGGCGATCCGCAAAAAACACAGCGTTTTATTGCCTTTTATCAACGGCATATGGCGCTAATCCAGGACCGCCTACGTCAGGCTGCGCCGGTCAGGCCGCGCGTTATGCTGCAACTCCATATTGGCCGTCGGGAAGGCTGCTGCACCACGGTAGGACACGGTAATCTGGCCGATCTGCTGACGTATGCAGGCGGCGACAATATTGCGGCCGGTCGATTCAGCGGCGTGTTTGGCCAGCTCAGCGCAGAAGCGGTACTGGCTGCCCGGCCCGATTTTTTTCTGGCGACCGGACTGGGCGATGCGCAGCAGCCACATCGGCTACAGCTTGGCCCTCTGGTAGACTCTGCGACCGCGCAGCAAAGTTTCTCGCACGCGCTGGCGGGTCAGCCGGTTATCTCGCAGCTGGCGGCTGTTCGTCAGGGCAAAACCCTGGCTATCTGGCACAATTTTTATCTGAGTCCGTGGCATCTGCTGGCGGTGGAAGCTATGGCTAAAACGCTGCATCCGCAGCTGTTCCACGATCTGGACCCGGCGAACACGCTGCGTGAAATGAACGAAGCATTTTTGCCGCTGCCGGAAACCGGCACCTACTGGACAGCGGGCGGAAAAAGCTGACGGAAGGGCAAAAAAAAGCCCGCATCTGCGGGCTTGTTACATGACTCGTTGTTACTCGTTAATGCGGGGGTGCTGGTTGATCAGGTGCTTACGCTTTTCTTCCAGCTCGGCAATCTGCTCGCTAATATCTTCAATCTTGCTCTCGATATTATCGTGATGTTCCTGCAGCAGCTCTCTTGCTTCGGCAATATCAGAAGCAGCAGGCGTTGCGCCACGCAGCGGCATATTGGCCGTTTCCTTCATCATGATACCGGTAATCAGACCGACTACGGCTACCACCATCAGATAATAGGCGGGCATATAGAGGTTGCCGGTGGACTCCACCAGCCAGGCCGCCAGCGTTGGCGTCAGGCCTGCTACCAGAATGGAAATATTAAAGGCGCTGGCCAGCGCGCTGTAGCGGATATGGGTAGGGAACATCGCTGGCAGCGACGAGGCCATCACACCCGTAAAACAGTTCAGGATCACCGCCAGCAGCAGCAGACCGGCGAAAATCAGCCCCATCACGCCACTGTTAATCAGCATAAAGCACGGAATTGCCAGCAGCAGCAGGGCGATACTGCCGATAATCACAAACGGACGACGGCCGAACTTATCGCTCATCAGCCCCATTACCGGCTGCACAAACAGCATACCAATCATAATCGCGATAATAATCATTACGCCGTGATCTTCGGAGTAGTGAAGGTTATGCGACAGATAGCTTGGCATGTAGGTCAGCAGCATGTAGTAGGTGACGTTGGTAGACAGCACCAGACCAATACAGGCCAGCAGGCTTTTCCAGTGCTTGGTCGCGATGTCCTTAAACGACACTTTAGGGCCGTCGGCCAGACCTTCGCGGTCACCCTGTTCCAGCTTCTCAACATGCTGCTGGAACGCAGGCGTTTCTTCCAGCGCATTACGCAGATAAATCCCGATCAGGCCCAGTGGCAGTGCTACGAAGAACGGAATACGCCAGCCCCATTCAAGGAAGTTCGCTTCGCCGATCACGGTAGAAATCACGACCACCAGACCCGCGCCGGTGACAAAGCCGACGATAGACCCAAAGTCCAGCCAGCTGCCCATAAAGCCGCGTTTGCGGTCCGGCGAGTATTCGGCCACGAAGATAGAGGCGCCGGTATATTCACCCCCTACGGAGAAGCCCTGCGCCATTTTACACAGCAGCAGCAGGATGGGCGCCCAAATGCCGATAGAGGCATGAGAAGGTATCAGGCCAATACAGAATGTACTGACTGACATGATAACAATGGTAATAGAGAGGATTTTCTGACGACCATACTTATCGCCCAGTGCGCCAAAGAACAGGCCGCCAAGCGGGCGGATCAGGAAAGGAACGGAAAAGGTTGCCAGCGCGGCGATCATCTGTACGCCAGGGTCAGCACCAGGGAAAAAGACCTGGCCCAATGCATAGGCGACAAAGCCATATACCCCAAAGTCAAACCACTCCATAGCGTTACCCAGCGACGCTGCGGTAATGGCCTTGCGTAACCTGGCATCATCAATGATCGTTACGTCTTTTAAGCCAATTGGCTTAACACGCTTCCTACGTAGCTTCATATAAAGCACCCTGTAATTGACTGTTTCCCGGAAATAATCTTACGCCCTGCTCATGCCGCCACGGCGGAGAAGCAGAACGAATGGTGTACGGGCTTACGCCCGGCAGACAGAGATAAGCAGCAAATTCGTTCTTTTGTTAACAAACATCTGTCAGCTTCCAGTATATCGTCTCTGCGCTGCGTAACATAATTTCTACCTGAAATTAGATTATGTAACCAGCGGTAACCGGACGCCAGAGCGTACCGGGAACGGCATGTAACAGGGAAAAATAGAAGCAAAGCACCGCCCGGTCAAATGAAAATAAGAGAGAAAGGCACCTGCTTTTATATTCAGGTTAAGCCTTACACCCTGCCAATTTTAGTATTGCGCCTGTTGATATGATAGGTAATACTGCCGGGCGCCGTTATGCGGTGTGACAATGTATAATAAAAATCGTTTTCATTTAGAAAATTACCGTCTGGAAAAAACGGGCGCCAATTTAAAATTCTGCCAGTCTTAGTAACGTCTTACTCGTCAGCCCCTCAGGATTAATTTATCAGAAAAATTAAGGCCTGGTGACGCAAAGATGACGGAAGAAACAGCGACGATGACGGTTGCCCGGTTTAAGAATAAGTGGCCGGAAAAATGCGGGGTTTAATATACCAAATGATTGATAAATATAATTTT
>DOOK01000409.1 GCA_003512805.1 Erwinia sp.
GCGAAGGGCATCTGGCGCTGCTTCGTGCCGGTGCGGCGCTGATTATGGGCGCCGCCATCGCCGGGATGCACTACAGCGGCATGGCAGCGGCCAGCTTTCCGATAGGGAGCCACGCCACGCAGATGGGGGTAAACAGCAGCTGGCTGGCAATGCTGGTGGTGGTGGTCACGCTCTCTATTTTGGGCATCACGCTGGTGGTTTCCACGCTGGATGCCCGTCTGCAGGCCAGAACGTCGGTACTGGCTTCTTCGCTGGCGGAAGCTAACCGCGAACTGGCCCAGCTGGCCCTGCACGATAATCTGACGCGGCTACCCAATCGTATCCTGTTGGAAGATCGTCTGGATCAGGCACTAAGCAAAGCCGTACGGGAAAATACTGCTTTTGCCCTGATGTTTATGGATCTGGACGGCTTCAAAGCCGTTAACGACGCGTTTGGTCATCACCTCGGCGATAATTTGCTGGTGGCGGTCACCGAACGCATGAAAAGCCTGCTGAAAGGGCATCACACTCTGGCGCGGCTGGGCGGTGATGAGCTTGTGCTCCTGGTGGAGATCAGCGAGCCGAACGACGCCGCGGCCATGGCCGATATGCTGGTTAAGGCTATTGATGAGCCTTTCTTAATTTCGCGTTACGAGCTGATGATTTCACTGAGCGTCGGGATAGCGGTCTATCCGGGCGACGGCAACGACGAGCGGGAGCTGATGTTTAATGCCGATGCCGCCATGTACCACACCAAAAACAACGGCCGTAATGGTTACAATTTCTTCCAGCCGTCGATGAATACCATCGCGCAAAACCAGCTGCAGCTGATTAACGATCTCTGGCAGGCGCAAGAGCACGACGAGCTGCGCCTTTTCTATCAGCCAAAATTTTGCGCACCGCAGGGCCCTATTGTCGGGTTTGAAGCCCTTATCCGCTGGCAGCATCCGCAGCGTGGACTGCTTTCCCCTGACATCTTTCTGCCGCTGGCGGAAAAAACCGGGCTCATCGTCAGTATTGGCAACTGGGTTATTAACGAAGCCTGCCGCCAGCTGAGCGTCTGGCACCGGATGGGCAATACTCAATGGTCGATAGCGGTCAACCTTTCCTCGTTGCAGTTTGAGCAGCCCGGACTGGTGCAAACGGTGATTAACGCGCTGCAAAAACATCAAATTTTGCCGGAGCTGCTGACGCTGGAAGTGACGGAAACTACCGCCATGCGCGATCCTGATGAAAGCGTACGTATCTTAACCGAACTGACTAAGCTGGGCGTCAAAGCCTCGATTGATGATTTCGGCACCGGTTATTCCAGCCTGCTTTACCTGAAACGCCTGCCCGCCAGCGAACTGAAAATCGACCGCGCCTTTGTTAATGAACTGCATGCACAGAGCGAAGATGCCACTATCGTCACCGCCATCGTAGCGTTAGCACAAACGCTGAAGCTGAAAGTGGTGGCGGAAGGCGTGGAAACAGAAGAGCAGCAGGCGTTTCTTACCAGCCTGGGCTGTGATTCGCTACAGGGCTATCTGCTGGGCAAACCGGTGCCCGCCGAGCAGGTACCGCACCTGAAACTTTATGCGGGAGACCACGAGTCCAATCGTCTGAAAAGAGTGCAGGAGAAGATCGAAATGTCTAAAGCTGTTTAATCGCGCCCGGATAACTATAATAGTTGCTCATTCGTGAGCACGGGCCTGTTACAGTTTTGGCAAAATATCTGCAGTTAATTGACC
Source organism: Erwinia sp. (assembly GCA_003512805.1). Classification (GTDB taxonomy): domain Bacteria; phylum Pseudomonadota; class Gammaproteobacteria; order Enterobacterales; family Enterobacteriaceae; genus Erwinia. The sequence goes on from DOOK01000409.1 coordinate 1,710, forward strand.
AAATCCAGCAGCAAATAGCCCGCGAGATCTGGCTGCCGGGCGAAAAGCTTCCTTCGCTGCGTGAACAGGTAGCGCAAAGCGGGATGAGCCTGATGACGGTCATGCACGCCTATCAGGTGCTGGAGAGCCAGGGCTGGATCTTCTCCCGTCCTCAGTCCGGCTATTACGTCGCTCCCCGGGCGGCAGCCCTCAGCCCGCCCGCCAGCCATCAAAAAGTGCAGCTGACAGAATCGGTCGATATCAACGACTTTATTTTCGAGGTGCTACAGGCGTGCCGCGACCTGGATATGATGCCTTTCGGCTCCGCCTTTCCCGATCCTGAACTCTTCCCGCAGCGTCAGCTGATGCGCTCGCTTGCCGCCGTTTCGCACTCGTTAAAACCGGCGGACGCCATAAACAATCTGCCGCCAGGCAATGAGGCACTGCGCAAAACGCTCTCAAAACGCTACGCGTTACAGGGCGTTCAGGTTTCGCCCGAGGAGATAGTGATCACCAACGGCGCGATGGAGGCGCTGAATCTGAGCCTTCAGGCAGTCACTTCGCCTGGCGACTGGGTGGTGGTGGAAAACCCCTGTTTCTACGGCGCGTTACAGGCTATTGAGCGACTTCAGCTTAAGGCTGTCGCTATCGCCTCACATCCGCAACAGGGTATCGATCTGACGGAACTGGCCGCCACGCTGGCAAAATTGCCGGTCAAAGCGTGTTGGATGATGCCCAATCAGCAAAACCCGCTGGGCTACACGTTAAGCCGTGAGAAAAAGCAGGCGCTGGTGGCATTGCTGGAAGCGCATCAGGTCACGCTGGTCGAAGACGACGTCTATAGCGAGCTTTGGTTCGGCAGTGAAAAACCGCTGCCGGCAAAAGCCTTTGAAAAGCAGGACAGCGTGCTGCACTGCTCTTCTTTTTCCAAAAATCTGGTCGCGGGTTTCCGCGTGGGTTGGGTAGCGGCGGGCAGGCACGCGCAGCGCATTCAGCGATTGCAGTTGATGAGCACGATGTCGACCAGCGCGCCGATGCAGCTGGCGCTGGTCGACTACCTGAGCAGCCGTAGCTATGACGTACATTTACGGCGGCTGCGCCAGCGGCTGGAACAGCGTAAAAGCCAGGCACGGCAGGCGCTGCGGCGGCATCTGCCCGCCAGCGCCAAAATTAATGATACCCAAGGCGGCTACTTTTTATGGATCGAGTTGCCGGAAGCAGTCAATACAAACGAACTCTACTACCGGGCGCTGCAGGAAAAAATCAGTATCGCGCCCGGCAAAATGTTTTCTACCAGCGAACAGTACGCCAACTCTTTTCGCTTTAATGCGGGCTGGGAATGGAACGAGGCGCGAGAAGGAGCGGTGGCAAGGCTGGGCAGATTAATTGCGGAAATGCTTCAGGGCCAGCGCTGGCCCTGATAAATCGCACGGCAGAGGGGCGCTGCTGGCCCTGGCTCAGCAGGTAAATAGCGTAAAAACCGACTTCTCCTTTTAGCTGTAACAGCTTCTGCATGCCCTGTTTGACGGTCGCCGGCACCTGGCTGCTGGCAAGAATAGTCTGTTCAGACAGAGTATTGCTTGCCAAAGCTCTGGCAATTACTGGCTCTTTTACCCCTCGCCAGAGCGTTCCGGGCCGCCTGGTAAAGGGCCATGCCAAACTTGTGCAATCGCCTGCTGATAAGAAACCTGACATTTTACAAGGCGTCGAATCTGCGTAACGCCTTCAGATCTTTTTTTCAGCATAAATAAACCGGGCGGCCAGGACATGACTTATTCGGCATCGGTTTAACTTACTAAAATAGCCAAAAAAAACGCCTTAAGGGAAAGCGGGACGCCTTGCGGAGAGCTGCCGGGCGCAAACTGTCCCGCTTAAGAGGTAATACACTTTCGTTTATTTTAATTACAGGTTGTCAGAATTAAAATGCGTGACGTGCCGCTTTTTTATGGCCACCGACTTGTTATATTTTTGTATTAGATTAATAAGGAAGGCGGCGTCAGGTTGATCCACGCTTTAAATAATCATTAGGCTGCAAATAAACCGATAGCAAGTTAAATCAGGTAAGGAATACCATGATGAGAATAGGGATTTATTTGTTTTTTGTTAATTCTATTAATAAATTTAAACCAGGGCGGCATAAAGACGATGAAAAATAATGTTGCCGGAGGCCATAACGGAAAGCAAAGTAAAAGGGACAATACGGCTTCTTTATTCAGAGAAAGCGCCACGGCTAGCGTCTGGACACC
>DOOK01000408.1 GCA_003512805.1 Erwinia sp.
TCGCCGGAAAGCTGAAAAGGCTCGTCACCGCCTTTAAATTCAACCGTACCGCTGCCTTTGATGGCCTGAATTAACGCCTGCGTTTGTGGCTCTGACAGGCGCAAATGCCGATCCGTTGCCGTTATGTCGCCCACAGGCTGGCCATCAATCCATAACGTCAGTTTTTGTACTGGTTTTTCGTTTTCTCTGTCTTCCGCCAGGAGCACCTCGCCAGCGGTCACCGTGTTCGCGCCAGCCGTGCGCGTCAGCAGCACGCCCCCCACATTCTCTTGTTTACTGGCGCCGCCGATACGGCAGGTTAAGGTGTTATCACAAGCCACCGACCACGCCTTATGATAAAAAGAGACGCCGCTTTCCTGAGCAGCAAGCGGGGCGGCAAGCGCTACCGTAATGACTGTCAGCTTTTGAAAAAAATTCACGTTGCTTCCTGTTTTCTGAATGTAGTAGGTAAACATCATAACTGGCTCATAAGCCGGATATGAGGCTTCGGATGGGGCTCGACGATGCCTGATAAATTAGTCTGCTATCGCGCCACCTGCTCTTTATTACTGCGCAATTTAACCAGTACCTGGTACAGTTGGCCAACGGAGAGATCGCGGATAACAGGCGGCGGAATACCGCGCAGCCGCCTGCAAAGATAAGTCAGACCTGAGAAGTCGTAGCCTTCGCCGTGGAAAAGGTATTCGTTTTCTGCCAGCGAAAATGTCTGCCGAAAGCCGCCGCTTTCCGCGGGAAAATTAACGCCAAAAAATTGCTCTGCTTCTTCCAGAAGCGCCATGCCATCATCGCCGCTAATATGCAGATCTTTTTCCAGCCAGGTATTTTCATCAATCGTTTTACGCTTCCATCCTGAAAACTCGCGTACAAATGCGATGACTTCTGCTAATGAAGGTTTCATTTCATCATGCTCGCTAAGGCAGGCTGGCCCGGTCATTTTATCTTCGCCACACCGTCATTTTCTGTCATTCAACCAGGGGATTAGCTTCTTTTACGGCAGCAAGAAAACTGGCGAAATGCCGATTAAACAGGGTGGAGTGATGAAGGACGCTGAACTCCCTGCCCGTTTTATCAGGCGTAGTGACGTAACGAACCCGCCATATTCTGCGGTTGCTGGCCGGGGTTCCGCTGACCTGAATCCTGATAATCTTTTCCAGTGGCATTTGACCTTCACCTGCTGAGAAAAAAGTACTGTCACCATCTTCCATGTTCATTTCCAATTTTTAATATCGACGTAGTCGCCGAAATCTTTTCCCTCTCTCTTAAGCTTCTTTATCAAAGATCGGCCAGCAGCAATATATGACAGGCAAGATGGCAAACGCTAACGGCAGCCATTTGCAAATAAAGGGGAAAAGCTGGTGCATATAAATTACCTGAATCAGGCAAGATTTTCTTATTATATCGAAGAAGGGATGACGCTGTTATCCGTTTTTACCGTATTAGCCAGTGTTTGCTTCTGGCCTTGTGCGCGAGCCAGGCGCCCGTATTAACAGGCGCTGGCTCCGGCTCATCAGTGCCAACGTCCGGAAGTTAAGGCTTTTCTGCCCACTGCGCCAGCAGCTGCGCCAGCCTTTCCTGAACCGCGTCCTCCGGCTCAGCGCATTGGGCGTTTTCCAGCAGCGCCAGGGTTTCCGCAGGCAGCAACGCCTGGGGCCAGGCTTCCAACGCGTTCAGCGCCATATGGCGGTTACGCGTCACCGGGCTTTTTAAACCTGTCCGGATCAGCCTCCAGCCCTGGCCCGGGAAACGGTGTAAATCCTGCAGGATAAAATCGAGCGCCGAATGCTGCCGATACTGCGGCCCCAACCCCAGGGATTTCTGCGGCCCGGAAGCAATGGCGGCCAGATCCAGCTCTTTTTCCGCCAGCGCAATAACCTTTGCGATGTAATCTGGATTATCGGTCTGCATCAGCTGATACCAGAGGTCTCTTTCAGGCTGTTCACGGTGCCGCTGATAAAGGGTCGGCCAGGGATCGCCGCCCTGCGCTCTGCAAAGCTGCAGCGCCGTATGAAAAATCATATCGTCATCATCACGCAGTCCGGCCTCAATCAGCGCGGGCCATGCGGGTAAGGCCTGAATGTGCTCGCACTGCGCTATCAGACGCTGTCGTTCGGCTTCGTCAGCAAACTCTTCTTCACGCGCCAGCCTGCCGATTTCTCCTGCCACCTCATAATGCAGCAGGTCGGCCGTTGTGCCGGGCACGATATGCGCGAGGTAACGCTCGCAGGCCAGCGCGGCAAAGGAATAGGCCCGCATATCCGGACCGGGCTGACCCACGATCATGCCACGTAAAATTTCAGCCGCGCCCTTAAGCAATTCCGCATCAACCTCGCCGTCCAATGCCTCATGCAGCCGTCCGTGCTCCGCACAGTGCCAGGCGGTATATTCCACCATTACGCCATTGCTATAGCCTTCTCTTAACAGCCACTGACGGACGGTTTCATTTGGGGCTTCCGGCAGGCGTTCGATCAGCTGGATACGTCCCCAGCCCGCCGTACGCTTTGCCAGCGCCAGCCACTCCAGCGCAAACTCCTCCGGCGGCAGGATAGCCCGCATCGCCACCACGGCGTAAAGAGTAAACTCATCGTGGCTGCCCAGCGTTCGCAGCAGGTTAATGCTTTGCTGATACGGAAAAAAAGCCAGCAGCGCCATGGCGAGCTTCACTACCTGACGGTCCGGCGATCGCGTGACCAGAAAGACCACCAGCGCCCGCAAACGGCGGGCATCAAGGGCTTCAGAAGTCGCCATCATCGCCAGCAGATTGTCGATAAAATTCAGCGGTGTCTCCTGTTTTGCCAGTTGATACAGCGCCTGCATATTTTTACTGCTGCTCCGCCGCAGAACGTTGATTATCGCCTGCATCACCTCAGCCGCTTTTTCTTTCTCGTTGCCCTGCGCAATATGATGACCAAAGGCTCCGTCCAGCGCGCCCGGTGCCCAGCGCAACGTCTCCTCATCCTGCCGGAAGGCAGGCTCGTCCGGCAACGTTTGTGCCGCTTCGGGCAGCACGCCCGTTTCTTCCGACCACTGCGCCAGCCAGTTAAAGGCGGAACACTGCTCTGTCGGCCACACGACCGGAAAACGCTGTTCGTCAGGCTGACGAAAAATGTTAGCGATCCATTCTTTCACGGTGTATTCCCTTTTTTATGCCGTGCCCAGCACGGTTTTCATCAGTAGTGCATCCAGGTCGCGGCAGTCGCGCCGTTTGCTGTCGGGCAGATCTTCGCTGATGCGGTTCTCGTCCAGCTGCTGACGGATAAATGCATGGATGCGATCCAGTCGCTCGCCGTATTCCGCTTCGCCTGCACGCTGCTTACGTGCCAGTAGCAGATCAATTTCGGCCAGCAGCAGAGGATCCGTCACCGTTCCCGCCAGCAATTCTTCAAAACGCATCGGCGGCGCGCCTTTTCCGGCTTCTATCCACTGCACCGCCAGCAGCGGGCGCAAGACGTAGAAGTACTTCTTCAACCGCACGCTTTCACCCTGCAAATAGCTGTAAAAGTTTTTTCTTGCCATCGACAGGTAGTGCCAGCGCGCACGCAAAGGTGAAAACCAGTCTGGTACGCTTTCACGTAAATCGGTGATGACATTTTCCTGCTGATAGATAACGGGCGAATCCAGCCATTCGATCAGCGTGGGGTTGGCGCGTTTTAACAGGCCCAGCGCTTTTCGCCATTCCCAGCCACAGACGTCCAGCGTATTGTCGACAGGCAGCTCGATCACATCCCGCTGCGGCTCCACGCGCAGATACCACTCCGGTTTATGCACATACAGAAAACGCACGTCATAATCGCTGTCCGGCGAGGCAAAGCCCCAGCCGCGACTGCCCGATTCACAGGCATAGAGCACTTTTACCTGGTGCTGCTCTTCCAGCTGACGCAGCACGCCGCGTACGCGCTCGCGCATTGCGCTA
>DOOK01000411.1:0-958 GCA_003512805.1 Erwinia sp.
AACCCTTGCCAGTGCTGAAGCCAATCGTTTGCGTAAAAACCCTGCTTTCTGGCTATCCCTGAGCAGGCAAAACGGTTTACACTGTTGGCCTGCGCCCAAAAGGGCCATTCAATGCCGAATAGATTGTTAGCTGAGTCAGGAGAAGCGGATGTTAAAGCGTGAGATGAATATCGCCGATTATGATGCCGAGTTGTGGCAGGCAATGGAACAAGAAAAAGTGCGTCAGGAAGAGCACATTGAACTGATTGCTTCGGAAAACTACACCAGTCCGCGCGTGATGCAGGCGCAGGGATCTCAGCTGACCAACAAATACGCGGAAGGCTATCCGGGCAAGCGTTACTACGGCGGCTGTGAATACGTGGATATCATAGAACAGCTGGCAATCGATCGTGCTAAAGAGCTGTTTGGCGCGGATTTCGCCAACGTGCAGCCGCACTCTGGCTCTCAGGCCAACTTTGCCGTTTACACCGCGCTGCTGCAGCCGGGCGACACCATCCTGGGCATGAACCTGGCGCACGGCGGCCATCTGACCCACGGTTCACCGGTTAACCTGTCTGGCAAACTGTATAACGTGGTGCCTTACGGCATCGACGAGACCGGCAAAATCGATTACGACGATCTGGCCGCTCAGGCGCAGAAGCACAAGCCGAAAATGATTATCGGCGGCTTCTCGGCTTACTCCGGCATCTGTGACTGGGCAAAAATGCGTGAAATTGCCGACAGCATTGGCGCTTACCTGTTTGTAGATATGGCGCACGTCGCCGGTCTGATTGCCGCGGGCGTTTATCCCAACCCGGTTCCGCATGCGCATATCGTTACCACCACCACCCATAAAACCCTGGCGGGTCCGCGCGGCGGCCTGATCCTGGCGAAGGGTGGCGATGAAGATTTCTATAAAAAGCTGAACTCCGCCGTGTTCCCGGGCGGCCAGGGCGGCCCGCTGATGCACGTCATCGCC
>DOOK01000411.1:1080-4607 GCA_003512805.1 Erwinia sp.
GCTGATGCACGTCATCGCCGGTAAAGCGGTAGCGCTGAAAGAAGCGATGGAGCCGGAGTTCAAGGTTTATCAGCAGCAGGTTGCTAAAAATGCCAAGGCAATGGTGGAAGTGCTGCTGGAGCGCGGTTACGACATCGTTTCCGGCGGAACCTACAACCATCTGTTCCTGATCGATCTGGTGGCGAAAAACCTGACCGGTAAAGAAGCGGATGCGGCGCTGGGTCGTGCCAACATCACTGTTAACAAAAACAGCGTGCCGAACGATCCGAAAAGCCCGTTTGTGACTTCCGGCATCCGCATCGGCTCGCCAGCGGTGACGCGTCGCGGCTTTAAGGAAGCAGAAGTGCGCCGGCTGGCCGGCTGGATCGGCGACATCCTTGATAATATCAACGATGAAGCGACCATCGAAAGGGTGAAAAAGCAGGTGCTGGAGCTTTGCGCTCGTTTCCCGGTCTACGCGTAAACGTCAAATCTTTCCCGGCAAACATGCGGGAAAGTGCACTGCTTCGGAACACCGGTGTATTACCCGGCGTGGTAAAGGCATCAACTCGCGGGAAAATGCATCCTGCTTCAGTACGCCGGAATATTAATCCGACGTGATAACGAAACGGGACGCCTTGTCCCGTTTTTTTCGTCTGTACATTGCCGGAGGGAAAATGGCAATCCGTTCTGCGGGGTGGCTCGGGCTTGGCTACTTCACCTACTTTTTTACCTATGGCATCTGGCTGCCTTTCTGGGCCGTTTGGCTGAAAGGCATTGGCCTTGATGCGGAAAAAATCGGCCTTTTGTTAGGCGTCGGGATGGTTTCCCGTTTCACCGGCAGCCTGCTTATCGCCTCCCGAGTGACGAATCCTTCCCGTTTGATTAGCGTGCTGCGCCTGCTGGCAGGGCTGTCGCTGTTATTCGCTCTGGGCTTCTGGTTTAGTGCGTACTGGGTCTGGCTGCTGCTGGTCATGGTTGGCTTTAACATTTTCTTCTCGCCGCTGGTTCCGCTGAGCGACGCGCTGGCCGCCACGTGGCAACGGCAGATTGGTATGGCCTACGGGCCAGTCAGGCTGTGGGGATCGCTGGCCTTTGTGATCAGTTCAGCGCTGACTGGCGTGCTGGTCAACGCTTTCTCTTACCAGGCGATCCTGTGGTTGCTCTGTGCAGGTACGGCAGCGATGCTTGGCGGAATGCTGCTTCGTCCGGCTACGCTGCCGCAGGGTGGAAATAAAGTTGTTGAACGTGCGGGCTGGCAGGACTGGCAGCGGCTGCTGAAATCAGCCTGGCGCTTTCTGCTCTGCGTCACCCTGATGCAGGGCGCGCATGCCGCCTACTATGGCTTCAGTGCTATCTGGTGGCAGGATGCCGGCTATTCAGCGAGCGTGGTGGGCTATCTCTGGTCACTGGGCGTGGTGGCGGAAATTATTGTTTTCGCCTCCAGCAATCGCCTGTTCGGTCGCTGGACCGCCCGTGACCTTCTGCTGCTCTCCGGCCTGTGCGCGCTGCTCCGCTGGAGCCTGATGGCCTCGACCACGGCTCTGCCGCTGCTGATCGTGGCGCAAATCCTGCACTGCGGCAGCTTTACCGTTTGTCATCTGGCGGCGATGCGCTTTATTGCTGCCCGAGACGGCGCCGAGGTTATTCGTCTGCAGTCCGTTTATTCGGCACTGGCGATGGGGGGCGGCATTGCCGTGATGACGATAGTCTGTGGCGCGCTGTTCCAGCATCTGCATGGCGGGGTATTTTGGGTCATGGCACTGCTGGTGGTACCGGCACTGTTTCTGCGGCCGGAAAAAAGCGATCGCGGTGCGGCAAAGCCGTAACAGGCATTTTTTAAAAATCGCTCTTTGCGCATGGCGCATTGAGGGAGCGTTATCACCCCTCATGCCTGGCGATAAGGTTGCGGCTTCTTAATACGCGAAGTAAAAATCAGGCAGCACGGTATGTGGTTCAAGTGCGCATTGATTTTATAAAAAAAGGCGAGGTATAGCCCTGGTGGGATGTTTCTGTCCGCAGACTGTAAAGTTTATCCTGCCGCGCTGTCTTCCGGCGGAAAGGATACTTTTTTATCCTGCTTTGCGCAGTCCTGTGTCAGGACTCCAGCAGCAGCCTGATGCGATCCTGCTGGTGTGGCTGTAGCGGCAGCTCCGCATGGATCAAAGGCGGAGAATAGAGCGGCAGCGGCGTGGCATAGGGCGTGATGACCAGCGCAATACCCTTCGGTGCGCTGCTGAGCTGATATTCCGCCACGTCCAGGTATTTGATGTTCAGAGGCAGCAGCGTCAGCTCCCGGAGCTGCTGTTCAATCTCTTTTTCCAGCGTGGCGTCTTTTCCCGTCAGCAGCAGGACCTGTTTTTCCTGCAGGACGTTTTCCTGCATCAGCCACGCGCCAAAAATAATGGCGATAAGCCCCATTTCTTCTTCGGAAAAGCTCAGCGAGTAACGCTGTTCAAAGTCGGAAATTGCCGCCCGGGTGGTGCGCAGCAGTCTTGGATAAAGCTGCAACACTTCTTCTGCCAGACTGTTATCAATGCCGATACCAAATAGCGATCGCTCCAGCGCCTGGGCCATATGCGTGTAGAGCTGTTCGCACAGGCCCTGTACGTTGCTGACGCAGTGGCCGGAAAGCGCCTGGAATTGCTCAATCAGCCGGTAAATGTCCTCAAGCAGCTGCTGCTCATAATCATGGCGGATCCCGGCGATAGTAGGCGCGTGAAGCTGGCTGAACAGGAAGGCAAACAGACAGGCAGTATTGTCTTCCGGGGCAGCTTTACAGCGTTTTTGCCAGTACCGTACAATCTCTTTGGCAATCTGGTATTCATGGCGCTTCGTCAGCCAGGCCTGCTGGGCATCGCTAAACGTCAGGCGCGCCTGCTGGCCGAGCGAATGCTGCATAAACAATGCCAGAAACTGGCAGTCGCGCGGCGTAAATTGGCGTGACAGGCCCTGCGCGCAATGCTGTACCAGCGCATTCAGGTTGCGCTCGTCATAAAGCGCTTTTTCCATCCGCAGCGTTTGCAGCTGCTGCTTCAGTGCAGGGGAAAAGTGTGCCTGCACGAAATCAGGCGTGAGCCGCAGCGCGCGTTTAAGCCAGTGCAGCAGGCACAGCCGCCGATCCAGTTCTTCGCCGTCAATCCGATAGCTGTCAGCGGCATGTTGGATAAGCGATAGCCGATGATAGCGCTGGATTTCTGCCGTGACCTCCGCTATATCTTGCCGGGCCACGGAGGCTTCCACGCCGTTGAGACGGCACAGAAGATCCAGCGTGACGCTGGTGGGAAGATAGAGCAGCAAAAGCAGGTGGCAGCGTCGCTGTGGACTGGAGAAAGCAGCCGGCCCGATAGGGGATTGCGTCATGGTCTGCTGTCCCGATAAAAGTAACCCCGCTAAGAATAGCGCGACTGGGCCAGACTAAACTGACAGTCGGCAGATTTTTTTGTAGCTTTTAAGGCAGGTCACAGATTTTTCTACGCGCTGAATAAGGAACCAATATTGGTACGTTATAACATTTTAGTCAGGCTGGCTGGTATTCCGCTGCTGCT
>DOOK01000411.1:4785-5083 GCA_003512805.1 Erwinia sp.
GGCTGGTATTCCGCTGCTGCTGGCGGCCGCTCAGGCCTGGAGCCATCCGCACAGTTTTATCAGCATGCAGGCCACGCCGGTACAGCAGGACGATCGGCTGACCGGCCTTAAAATGCATTGGGTAATGGATGAGATAACCTCTGCTGACTTACTGTACGACGCGGGCAAAGCTAAGCCTGGCTCTGTTGTCTGGAAAAAGCTCGCCGCCGAGGTCATGGCTAATGTGATGGCGCAGCACTATTTCACCGAGTTCTGGCATGAAGGCAAACCGGTAAAATTTGGCAATTTACCGCCGGAA
>DOOK01000407.1 GCA_003512805.1 Erwinia sp.
AAACGCCGCGTCGCCTTCTGGTACGGATTCAGGTAGCCCTGCCAGAAGGCGACGCGGCGTTTTGACCACTCATCGAAGAAGAGCCGGTAAGGTCAATATTTTTATCACTACTGCCAGAGGTGGCCGGAGCCTGAGCGGCTTTTTTATCGCCGCTGTCCGACGAGTTCAGCGTTGAACCGATGCCAAGCACGATCAGCAACAGCACCAGGATGCCTATCCCCATCATCAGCTGCTGGCGGGAAACCGGCACCTTGGGGGCAGAGGACGTTTTTCGCGCTCGCTGTGGACGGCGATCGCTGGTATCAGGCTTTAACTCATCTTCCGGTTTAAAATCGTCCATTACACCTCCTCCGGTAAAGCAGCTTTGCCGCTTTACGTGTACGCCAGTAGTTAACTAACGGCTCAGGCCGGTTTCTGACAGTCGTTAATCGCTGCCAGCACCGTATCATGCGCAACGCCGCCGCGCACGTGTGCCTGTCCTAAAGCCAGCGGCAGCACCAGACGCAGCTCGCCCGCCAGCACCTTTTTATCACGCAGCATATGCGGCAGATAATCCTCTGCCGTCATACTTGCCGGGCCGTGTACCGGCAGGCCGGCACGCTGCAGCAGACTGATAATCCTGTCGGTATCGGCAGCAGAAAACTCACCCAGCCGTTCTGCAGTCCGCGCAGCCATTACCATCCCTGCCGCCACGGCCTCGCCATGCAGCCAGTTGCCGTAGCCCATATGCGCTTCGATGGCGTGTCCGTAAGTGTGGCCAAGATTCAGCAACGCGCGCTGACCCATTTCCCGCTCATCGGCAGCGACGACTTCGGCTTTCAGCTCGCAGCAGCGACGAATACAGTAGGCCAACGCCTTGCCGTCCAGCGCCAGCAGCGCGTCCAGGTTAGCTTCCAGCCAGCAAAAAAACTCACCATCAAGGATGATGCCGTATTTGATCACTTCCGCAAGACCTGATGCCAGCTCGCGAGCGGGCAGGCTGCTCAGGCAGTCGATGTCGATAACAACCGAAGCCGGCTGATAAAACGCGCCGATCATGTTCTTGCCAAGGGGATGATTAACAGCCGTTTTGCCGCCAACGGAAGAATCCACCTGCGACAGCAGCGTGGTAGGAACCTGAATAAACCGTACGCCGCGCTGGTAGCTTGCCGCAGCAAAACCAGTAAGATCGCCAATCACGCCGCCGCCCAGGGCAATCAGCGTGGTATCGCGCCCATGCGGTTTTTCCAATAGCGCGGTAAAGACCCGATCCATCACTTCCAGCGTTTTGTACTGCTCGCCGTCGGGCAGGATCACCTGGTCCACTTCTACGCCAGCGCTTTCGAGCCGCTGACGAACGGGTTGAAGATAGAGCGGCGCCAGCGTGTCGTTAGTCACCAGCATTGCCCGCTCGCCCGCCTTAAGCGGCCAAAAAGAAGCCGGATCGTTAAACAGTCCGGCAGCGATGGTAATGGGGTAACTGCGTTCCCCCAGAGTGACGGTAATCTTCTCCATGAACCACTCCTTTTCGGCCCGCAGGCGGATCAGAGCCGCTAGCTCTTTTCCAGCATATTAATAATTTGATTTGCGACGACTTTAGCGCTTTGGTCATCGGTACGAATGGTGACGTCAGCAATCTCTTCATACAGCGGATTGCGTTCGTCCGCCAACGCTTCCAGCACTTCGCGCGGTGGAGAATCCACCTGGAGCAAAGGTCGCTTTTTATCGCGTTGCGTGCGAGCCAGCTGTTTTTCGATCGTGGTCTCCAGATAGACCACCACGCCACGAGCGGAAAGACGGTTGCGTGTTTCGCGAGACTTAACGGAGCCGCCACCGGTCGCCAGGACAATGCCCTGCTTCTCAGTGAGTTCGTTAATGATCTTTTCTTCGCGATCGCGGAAGCCTTCTTCGCCTTCGACGTCGAACACCCAGCCCACATCCGCTCCGGTACGTCGCTCAATTTCTTGATCGGAATCGAAAAATTCCATATTGAGTTGCTGAGCTAACTGACGCCCAATAGTGCTTTTGCCGGCACCCATAGGCCCAACCAGAAAGATATTGCGTTTCTCTGCCATTTTTTCGGTATTACTAAGACAATTCGTTAATGATACCCCGTCCTACAGCGGACAGGACATGAACTGAAACCTCATGAGCGATAGTGCGAGAGTCAGAGGAAAATTATCTCAACACTGAAGGTGTTTTGGCAACCGATTAAATTGACCTTGCCCATTGCGCCCAAAGTTGGCGCGTTCAGTCCGCTTCATTTATCACCCCGATGTCACAGCATCGGTTACGCCGGTTGCGCACGATAAAAAACGGGTAAATGCTTTTTCTTAAAGCCAAACCGAGGCCTGTAATTCAAAAATCGCTAAACCTTGTAAGCTAATTCCGCTCTTGCGTCAAACGCATATGGCTGCAATCCGCTAAAAAAGCACTCGCTCGCTCAGTTTGTTACAAAAAAGCTTTACTCGTCACGAATCAGTCTTGGGGTGATGAAGATCACCAGCTCCCGCTTTTTTTGGCTGGTAGAGGCATGGCGAAAAAGCGCGCCCAACAGCGGCACAGAGCCAAGAAGCGGCACCTGGCTCTGCCCTTTTGCACGCTGCTGCTGGAAAATCCCCCCCAGCGCCAGCGTCTCGCCATCTTTCAGGGTAACCTGAGTCTGGATCTCCTGCTTATCGATAGCGATATATTCTCCTTCTCCGCTACGTATCATGCTGCCGGGCAAATTTTGGCTGATATGCAGCTTTAACAGGATACGGCCATTCGGCTGCACATAAGGCGTAACGTCCATGCCTAATACGGCCTCTCGGAACTCCACGCTGGTTTTACCGTTGCTGCCGCTGGAGACCTCATAGGGAATTTCAGTTCCCTGTTTGATGCTGGCGGGCTGCTGATGCGAGGTAAACAGGCGGGGACTGGCGATAATCTCCAGCTTGTTTTCCTGTTCCAGCGCGCTCAGTTCCAGATCCAGCATCCTGCCATTCAGACGCGCCAGGGTGAAGCCAGCAGCCAGCGCGGGGCTGGCCACCGGCAGATCGACCCGCAACTGGCTGACTCGCAGCGCGTGGGCAATCTGCTCTTCCCCGCCCAGCCCCCAACGTACTCCCAGCTCGCTCAGGCTTTCTTCGCTGAGCGTCACAATATGCGCAGCAAGTTCGACCTGCTCCAGCGGCGTGTCCACCGCCATGACCCAGCGCTGTACCTCGTCCAGCGCGACCCGGGTATCTCGCAGGATCAGGCTGTTAGTGCGTTTATCAACCGTCACGCTGCCGCGAGCGCTCAGCAGTTTGCCCTGTGCAGCCTGCAGGCTGCCGTAAACTTTTTCCGCATCCGCATAGCGCAGCGGCAATGCCCGCGTATCAAGCGGCAGCGCATTTTCTGCTTTTTCCCGCTCAAGCGTCTGCTGCCGCTGTTTTTCTTCCTGCCAGCTCGGCGGGAAAACCAGCAGTACATTGCCCTCTTGATTCACGCTCAGCTTTGCCAGACGGGACACCAGCGACAGCGCCTGCTGCCAGCTGACCTCTTTTAAGCGAATGGAAAGCCGTCCCTCAACGCCGGGCGCGACCAGCAAATTCAGCTGCTGATAGTCAGCCAGCGCCTGGAGGATTTGCCCGACGGGTGCGTCATCGAACGCCAGGGAAAGCGGGGCCGGGTTGCCCCGCAGC
>DOOK01000269.1 GCA_003512805.1 Erwinia sp.
ACTGTACTGCTCAATCGGCGCATAGCCGGGCTTAAGCATAATTTCCGTCTGATCGGAAAGGTTGCCGATGGTTTTGCGGGCGGAGCCGAAGTCCAGCAGTACCGGCAGCTGATTATCCTGAATCTGAATGTTGTCCAGCGAGATATCGCGATGCAGATAGCCGGCCTGATGGATCGTATCAATAGCGCCAAAAAGCGGCGGCAACAGCTGGCGGATCCAGGCATCGGTGAGGGTTTCAGGGCTGCCCAGCTGCCACTCTTTTAACGTCATGCCGCTGTAGTAAAGCGTGCCCATATAGGCGGTGCCGTTTTCTTCCCAGAAGCGCAGCACGTGCAGCAGGCCAGGGTGGTTAAAGCGGGCCAGCAGACGCGCTTCCTGAATAAAGCTGTTCAGCCCGGCGGTAAACAGTTTTTGGTAGCGTTCGCCACGTAGGGTAATTGTCAGCTTCTCATCGCGCGAGACCAGCGATACCGGCAAATACTCTTTAATGGCTATGGTGCGTTCCAGCAGATGATCCCAGGCACGATAGACAATGCCGAAGCCGCCGCCACCGATAACCTCTTTAATTTCAAATTCATTAAAACGGTGCCCGGCCGGAAGGGCATTAGGCACGTTTTTCTTATCGTTTGCCGACATAGTAAACACTCTCTAAGCGTTAGCGACTTTTCACCCTGCGGGAAAATGCGGTCAGTTAACGGTGCGCCAGGCGCCAATAGCCGGATCGGCCAGGTCTGCATGCAGGTCGTTCACCAGCAGCACATTTACTTTCACTTGCGAATCGATCAGGTTACCCCAGGTTTTACGCAGTGCCTCAACGCGGCTTTTCAGCAGGGCCGCATCGCTTGCCTGACTTTTGCTCATTTTTACCAGCAGCGCTCCGTCAAAAGACCAGACGTGCAGCAGCGGGTTAAACGTTAACAGCAGCCAGCTGTCGGGGGCTTCTTTTTTAGCTACGACCAGGCGTTGATTATTGGCGGCAACGATAGTCAGTTCGCCCGTAGACGGGTGCACGTTACGTAAAGGAAAGCCTTGATAGAACTGCACGGGTATCGTCTGGCTTTTGCCATTGCTCGCCAGCGTCAGCTCGCTTTTGCCTTCCAGCCAGCCTTCCGTTGAGCAGCTCAGGTGGCGGTCGTCAGGAATAAACAGCGACTGGCCCTTTTCATCCCACCAGGTCCGGAAATGGCAGCCTCGCGGCAGATCGAAATGCTGCAGCGGAGCGCTGTTGGCTGGCTGCGACAGATCCAAAGGTTCGGCGTTTCCGGTCGTGGCCGTGACGGTGCCATCGGCAATAACAATCGGCCGCCAGTTTTGCACTTTGGCTGCCGTCCCGGAAGCCAGCACGGAGCCAGCCTCATTGGTCATCTGCCAGGGCAGTTCGTTTAGCTTGCCGCACTGATTGTTCAGCAGCTTGCCTACGCGCGGCAAAAAGCTGTTCAGCACATGCGACTCTTTGCTTTTACCAGAAACGATACGCAGATGGACATTCTCCTGACACCAGTCTTTCGGCGCGTTACCTGCTACGTTATCGATAAAGACTTCCAGCGCCAGGCTGGGGGAATAAACCACGCGGTAATCTTCCGCCTGAGCGGTAGTTGCAAACAACAGGGTGACAGCCGGCAACCAGAATTTCATAGCGTTCCTTGGTTAATCACGCGACGGAAGAAAACGAGCAGAATCCGTCATCGATTGTAACAGGGTGGTATCCTGCGGCGAGCCAACCCAAACAGCTACCGCGCTTAAATTATCTTTTTTTTCGCTGCGATTGATCGCCTCATGCATCAGCGCTAGCCACTCCTGCGGCGAGCTGACCATGCGCAGAGCCTGTTCCATTTCGCCGGGCTGCAGGTTGCACCAAAAGCCGTCGGTACAGACCAAAAAAGCATCGCCATCTTCCAGCGGCATCACTTCACTGTAGCTGACGGGCTGCTTCGCTTCCGCGCCCATTGCATTATAAAGTAAGTTACTGTTAATGCCGGTATTATCTACACCCGCATCCTTTAGCTGCTGGGCCAGACTGTGGTCACGTGTGACGGTATGAATGAACCCCCGGCGGAAGTGGTACACGCGGCTGTCACCCGCGTGTGCCCACCAGGCCAGCTGCCGGTCCCGCTCAATAAACAGGGCCGCCAGGGTGGTGCTCATCCGCTCAAAATTCAGATTTTCCCTCTGCGCCAGGCGGAGCGTCTGTTCCGCCTCTTCCACCCAGGCCTTGCTGTCGCAGGCGGTAAAAGCGCTATCAACGGTTTTTGCTAAAAGGACGTCGCGGACAATGCGGGCAGCCCGATCGCCGCCAGCCGTCCCGGCAACGCCGTCACACACCAGGAAACACGCGGAGTGTTCGCCTACGCGTGCGCCAGTTTCATCCTGATTACTCTCACGCGCGCCCGTTTGCGACGTAGAGGCATGATCTATTTTCATTCTTGTTCCGGTCTGATCTGAGAATCTTTGTACTGATTCACTTCTACATCATAGGCCTGCAGGAAGGCATCCCCAAAAAGGGTATGGAAATCATCTTCAATTTCGCCAGAAGTATTTCGATAGTGACGCAAAAAATAATCCCACAGGGCGGCTTTTTTCATGGCGCTGAGGCCAATTCGGGGCAGATTGCCATCGCGGCGGGCATGATCTTCCAGCCGCAGCGGATTAAACGACTGCAGCATGGCGGCGATAATAGCCCGTATCCCGGCAATCATTCCCAGCTGGTGCGCCTGTAAATCGACCAGCGCATCGCGCACCGCCTGTTCGGGCGGCATAAAGCCCGGCATCTGGCTCTGATAGATCTGCATCAGCACCGTTTTGCCCGAGGGCAGGATCTTAAACGGATTATTGGCCTCATTCAGGATCATGGTCATTTCCGCTTTCACGCCGCGCTTGAGAATGGAGCGGGAGGAGAGCAGGGCGACCGTGCCTTGTGAAAACAGGCTCAGCATTCTGCCGGTGGTGCGCATTTGCTCTTCGGTGAAAGGCGGTTTCCCCGGCCCGTTTTCCAGCCCCATTCCTTCCATCAGCGCAGCTAGTAGCCGCTGCTCATTGCTTTCTCCGGCAGTACGCTCACTGTGGGCCGGTTCGTGGGTGACGGGGTCTATATCCAGACGGGCATCGCCGGGACGGTGTTGTTGCCGCACGGGCGAGGCTTCTCGCTCCGGGAGCGGCATGACAATGGGTACCTGCTCATTGAGGATCCCCAAAGGATCCTCCGGCATGGCCCGATCTTCGCTAAACAGCGTCAGCGGATCGACATCGGTGAAGGGTTCTTCTTTGATCCGGGTTGGATCGCTGACCACAATCTGGTAATCACCGATCCCCAGCAAATCGCCATGATGCAGCGAGATCTGCTTTCCACGTGCCAGCGGCATATGGTTATGAAGAATGGCTATCACGCTGCCGTGATTGGTTAACCGGCATTCTCCGTTTCCGGCAACTTGTACCACTGCCTGAAGACGTGAAATAGCACGCTCACTGTCCGGCAGAACCAGATCGTTATCCACGCTTCGGCCTATCGTGCCGCCGGGCGGAGCAAAATCACAGACGGTAACAGGCGCCTCGGTTTTGCTCTCAACAAGGGTAAATCGCATGCGCTTTTCCTGAAACATGGGTCATCGGATCACCCTATTCAAACATCGGTGGATAGAGTCCATGACGACCCGGCTGCGCGACGGCGGCCGGGTCAAAGAGTTGTGTAAAGAGCCGGGCGGTAAGATTACCGCTGTGTTTATGGCTTGCTAAAGGATAGCCATCGCTTTGGTTAGTCCACCAGTAACTGGTATAGCGCATAGGGTCAAAACTGTTAGCTACCTCATGCCAGGCCAGCGTACAGGGTAGATCCTGATATCCGATAACGTCCATAATATCGGAGCGGCTGGTGCCGGGGAGCGACAGCGGCGGCAGGCCCAATAGCGCCTGTTCAAGCTGGGTTGGCGTACAGGTTTGCGAGACGGCGCCGTACAACGTTTCGCCCAGGGTGCGAAACCAGTCGCCGGAAACGGCAAGCTGCGCCGGATGCCAGTGCCTGACCGGCACGCTCTGCAGGGCAATC
>DOOK01000270.1 GCA_003512805.1 Erwinia sp.
TGAGCGAGCCAGTAAAACCCGCCATGCCATTGCGCGCTTGCCGCTGACGTCGCTGCTGCTGGAAACCGATTCGCCCGACATGCCGGTACAGGGTTTTCAGGGCCAGCCAAATCGTCCCGAAAGAATTAAACATGTCTGGCAAAGCCTGTGTGAGATCCGCGAAGAATCGCCACAGGAGATTGCCGAAACTATCCGGGAAAATACCCGCAGGCTGTTCCGGATCTGACTAAAAGCGAAGCCCGCAGTAGCGACTCAACTATTTTGCCTTGCCGTGAAGGGGCATACACGGTGCCCGGCATGCTCACTCCTCTCCTACAGCCCTGACCGGTCCGGAATCGGCCACGATTTCGCCTGCTGAAATGTTATTATCATAACATTTCAGGTTCTCCTGTTTAACGGTCTGCCCCTTATCCCTTGGGATGCCAGTGTTATCCTGTTGCTGCGTGCGCTATAATTATCCTGACCGCAGCCGCCTCAATGTGAAAGCTGTCACAGTCGGCAGCCGGGCAGAATGTTACTATCCTAACATTGTGATTTTGTTGCCCGGCACGGCTGCCATGCCAACCGCCTTTTTCGGAGAACACCATGACTGATTTAACCACTACTGCCGTTCGCGCGCTGAAGCTGATGGACCTGACCACCCTGAACGACGACGACACGGAAGCCAAAGTGGTTGCGCTGTGTCATCAGGCCAAAACGCCTGTCGGCGAGACGGCGGCCATTTGCATCTACCCCCGTTTTATTCCGATTGCGCGGAAAACGCTGCGTGAGCAGGGCACACCGGATATCCGTATTGCTACCGTGACCAACTTCCCGCACGGCAACGATGATATCGAAATCGCACTGGCGGAAACCCATGCGGCTATCGCCTACGGTGCAGACGAAGTAGACGTGGTTTTCCCTTACCGCGCGCTGATTGCCGGTAATGAAGAAGTCGGTTACGACATGGTTTACGCTTGCAAAGAAGCCTGCGTTGACGCGGGCGTCCTGCTGAAAGTTATTATCGAAACCGGCGAGCTGAAAACAGAAGCGCTGATCCGCAAAGCCTCTGAGATCGCTATTGAAGCCGGTGCGGACTTTATTAAAACCTCTACCGGTAAAGTGGCGGTTAACGCCACGCCGGAAGTGGCGGAAATCATGCTGCGTGTTATCGCCGAAAAAGGCGTTAAGCATCAGGTTGGCTTTAAGCCCGCAGGCGGGGTAAAAACGGCTGAAGATGCGGCGATCTACCTGAAGCTGGCGGACGATATCCTGGGCGAAGAGTGGGCCGACGCGCGGCATTTCCGCTTTGGCGCCTCCAGCCTGCTGGCCAGCCTGCTGAACACGGCCGGACATACAGCCGCAAAAAGCGATTCTGCTTACTAACCCGCTTTCACTAACGGGGCAGCCCGCCAGCTAAAAAAGGCGGGCGTCCCTCAATGCAGCCCGGACGCGATGGCCGGGCCATCACCTCACACCTCACCAGGGGGTAACGTGTTTCTGCCACAGGAAATAATTCGTAAAAAAAGAGATGGTCAGGCGCTGAGCGAAGAAGAGATCCGCTTTTTTATTAAGGGCGTCCGTGACAACGCGGTTTCGGAAGGGCAAATTGCCGCGCTGGCGATGACCATCTGGTTCCATGATATGACGCTGCCGGAGCGCGTGGCGCTGACGATGGCGATGCGTGATTCCGGCTCGGTGCTGAACTGGCAGAGCCTGGGGCTGAATGGGCCGGTAGTGGATAAGCACTCAACCGGCGGCGTGGGCGATGTCACTTCGCTGATGCTGGGACCGATGGTAGCGGCCTGCGGCGGTTACGTCCCGATGATTTCCGGTCGCGGTCTTGGTCATACCGGCGGCACCCTGGATAAGCTGGAAGCCATCCCCGGCTTCGATATCTTCCCGGAAGATCAGACCTTCCGCACTATTATCAAAGAGGTGGGTGTGGCGATTATCGGCCAGACCAACTCGCTGGCACCTGCCGACAAGCGCTTCTACGCCACGCGTGATATCACGGCGACCGTCGATTCTATCCCGCTGATTACCGCCTCGATTCTGGCGAAAAAACTTGCTGAAGGGCTGGATGCCCTGGTGATGGATGTCAAAGTCGGCTCCGGCGCTTTTATGCCGACTTTTGAACAGTCTGAAAGTCTGGCACAGGCCATTGTCGGCGTGGCAAACGGCGCAGGCTGCAAAACCACCGCGCTGTTGACCGATATGAATCAGGTGCTGGCTTCCAGCGCGGGCAATGCGCTGGAAGTCCGTGAGGCAGTCCGCTTCCTGACCGGCGACTATCGCAATCCGCGCCTGCTGGAAGTGACGATGGCGCTCAGCGCCGAAATGCTGCTGTCTGGCGGGCTGGCCGCAGACCATGACGAAGCGAGGCGTAAGCTGCAGGCGGTGCTGGATAACGGCCGCGCGGCGGAAGTGTTCTCACGCATGGTGGCCGCGCAAAAAGGCCCGGTGGACTTTATCGACAGGCTGGATAGCTACCTGCCCGCACCGATGCTCAGCAAGGCGGTGTACGCCGATCGGCCCGGCATTGTGAGCGCAATGGATACCCGCGCGCTGGGGCTGGCGGTAGTCACCATGGGCGGCGGCCGTCGTCGCGCCAGCGATACCATTGACTACAGTGTAGGGCTAAGCGAGATGGCGCAGCTGGGTGACCGCGTGGACGGCGAGCGGCCGCTTGCGGTGATCCATGCCGCCAGTGAAGCGAGCTGGCAGGAAGCAGCGGCGGCGGTGAAACAGGCGATCACCCTGGCAGAAAAATCCCCGCAGCCAACGCCAGTTATTTATCGCAGAGTGACGCAATAAACGGCATACTGTTCCGATCGATAAAATTTAGCTCATCGCGTTAATAACGCAGGAGACCACGATGAAACGTGCATTTATTATGGTGCTCGACTCTTTCGGTATTGGGTCAAGCAAAGACGCTCATAAGTTTGGCGATGAAGGTTCCGATACGCTGGGGCACATTGCTGAAGCCTGCTTTAAAGGCGAAGCGGATATCGGACGTAAAGGGCCGCTGCATCTGCCCAATCTTACCGCGCTCGGCTTAGGCAAAGCGGCGGAAGCTTCTACCGGTAAGTTCCCGGCGGGACTGGATGAAAACGCCGAAATTATCGGTGCTTACGCTTACGCCAGTGAGCTGTCGTCGGGCAAAGATACGCCGTCCGGCCACTGGGAAATTGCCGGTGTGCCGGTGCTGTTTGACTGGGGCTACTTTACGGAAAAAGAGAACAGTTTCCCTCAGGCATTACTGGACGAGCTGGTCGAAAAAGCGGATCTGCCGGGCTATCTGGGTAACTGCCACTCTTCCGGTACGGTGATCCTGGACCAGCTGGGCGAAGAGCATATGAAAACCGGCAAGCCGATTTTCTATACCTCAGCCGACTCGGTGTTCCAGATTGCCTGTCATGAAGAAACTTTTGGCCTGCAGCGCCTTTACGATCTCTGTGAAATCGCTCGCGAAGCGCTGACCGAAGGCGGCTACAACATCGGCCGCGTGATCGCGCGTCCATTTGTGGGCGACAAAGCGGGACACTTCGAGCGTACCGGCAACCGTCACGACCTGGCCGTTGAGCCGCCGTCACCCACCATCCTGAAAAAGCTGGTGGAGGAAAAAGGGGGCGAAGTGGTCTCCGTGGGCAAAATTGCCGATATCTATGCGCACGTCGGCATCACTAAAAAAGTGAAGGCGACCGGGCTGGACGCGCTGTTTGACGCGACCGTGCAGGAAATGAAAACGGCGCCGGATAACAGCATCGTCTTTACTAACTTTGTAGATTTCGACTCCACATGGGGCCACCGTCGCGACGTGGCGGGCTACGCGGGCGGCCTGGAGCTGTTTGACCGTCGTCTGCCGGAACTGATGGCACTGGTAGAAGAGGGCGATATTCTAATCCTCACCGCCGACCACGGATGCGATCCGACCTGGCAGGGCACGGAACATACCCGCGAGCACATTCCTGTTTTGATTTACGGCCCGAACGTTAAGCCCGGCTCGCTGGGATACCGTGACACCTTTGCGGATATCGGTCAGACTGTGGCCACGTATTTTGGCCTTTCCGCAATGGAATATGGCAAAAGCATGCTGTAATCAGCGCAACGTAACACGCCGGCGCGAGCCGGCGAAAAGTAAATAAGGATAAAAGATGGCTACCCCTCATATTAACGCAGAAATGGGTGATTTCGCGGACGTAGTGCTGATGCCGGGCGACCCGCTGCGCGCAAAGCACATTGCGGAAACCTTTTTGCAGGATGCCGTGGAAGTCAATAACGTGCGTGGGATGCTGGGCTATACCGGCACTTATAAGGGCCGGAAAATCTCCGTGATGGGTCACGGTATGGGCATCCCTTCCTGCTCTATCTACGCTAAAGAGCTGATCACCGAATTCGGCGTGAAAAAGATCATTCGCGTGGGCTCCTGCGGCGCGGTTCGTGAAGACGTGAAGCTGCGCGATATCGTTATCGGTATGGGTGCCAGCACCGATTCTAAAGTGAACCGGATGCGCTTTAAGGATCACGACTTCGCAGCGATTGCCGATTTCGATATGGTGCGCAACGCGGTGGATGCGGCGAAAAACCTGGGTGTTGATGCACGCGTTGGCAACATTTTCTCCGCCGACCTGTTCTATACGCCAGATCCGCAGATGTTCGACGAGAT
>DOOK01000122.1:0-2785 GCA_003512805.1 Erwinia sp.
GTTTTAATAAATCCTGCCCCTGATAAAACAGCTGCCCTACCGTTGGCGTTTCGATCATGGTCAGCAGCCGGCCCAGCGTGGATTTGCCGCACCCCGACTCGCCTACTACCGCCAGCGTTTTACCGCGCTCCAGGTTAAAAGAGACGCCGTCCAACGCTTTTACCAGGCGCTCCTGGCCAAACAGCCCTTTCTTGACCGGATAGTGCTTTTTCAGGTCGATGGCCTGCATCAGCAGGGTGGAATCAGATGGCTTCATAAGTTGGTCTCCCGGCATCATCCAGAGGGTAATGACATTTGGACTGGCGTCCCGGAATATCACGGAGTTCAGGTTCTTCAATCCGACAACGGTCGGTGGCATACGGGCAGCGCGGGTTCAGCAGACAGCCGTTTGGCCGATCGTACTTGCCCGGCACCACGCCCGACAGCGAGGCCAGCCGCGCCTTATCGGCTGCGAATTCCGGCAGCGCGCGCAGCAGCGCCTGGGTATACGGATGGCGCGGGGCCTTAAAGATATCGACCGCTTTGCCCGTTTCCACGACCTGGCCTGCGTACATCACAATAATATGCTGTGCCGCTTCGGCTACCAGCGCCAGATCGTGAGTGATCAGGATCAGCGCCATGTTTTCCTGACGCTGAAGATCCAGCAACAGCTCAATGATCTGCGCCTGAATCGTGACGTCCAGCGCCGTGGTCGGTTCATCCGCAATCAGCAGCTTTGGCCGACAGGCGATAGCCATAGCGATCATCACGCGCTGGCTCATCCCACCGGAAAGCTGATGCGGATAGACATCAAGCCGCGAGGCCGGATCGGGAATGCCCACCTGCGTCAGCAGGTCGACAGCCCGCTGACGACGCGTGCTTTTATTACCGCCCTGATGCACCTTAATCGCTTCCATTATCTGGTAGCCCACGGTGTAGCAGGGATTCAGGCTGGTCATCGGATCCTGGAAAATCATCGCCACTTCCGAGCCGACCAGCTGACGGCGCTCTTTCTCAGAAATGCGCTTCAGATCGCGCTGGTTAAAAATCAGGTTATCGGCCATGACTTTGCCGGGAAAATCAATCAGCCCCATAATGGCCAGCGAACTCACCGATTTACCGGAGCCGGATTCGCCGACGATCCCCACCACCTGGCCCTGCTCAACCTGATAGCTGATGCGGTCTACCGCACGGAACGGCGTCTTTTCGTCGCCAAAATGCACCGACAGTTTGTCTACAGTTAATAATGCCATCGCTGCCTCTTACTGCTTGAGTTTCGGATCGAGGGCATCGCGTAAGCCATCGCCCATCAGGTTAAACGCCAGCACGGTCAGCAGGATCGCCAACCCCGGGAAGGTCACGACCCACCAGGCGCTTTGCGCATACTGCAGAACGTCGGAGAGCATGGTGCCCCACTCCGGCGTTGGCGGTTGCGCCCCCATTCCCAGAAAACCCAGCGCGGCCATATCAAGGATGGCGTTAGAGAAACCTAACGATGCCTGCACGATCAGCGGGGCCAGGCAGTTAGGCAGAATATTGACGAACATCTGCCGGATGGCGCCCGCGCCCGCCACGTTGGAAGCGGTCACGTAGTCGCGGCTCACCTCAACCAGCACCGCCGCTCGCGTCAGGCGAATATAGTGCGGCAGCGCCACGAAAGTCAGCGCGATAGAAGCGTTAACGATTGAAGGCCCGAAAATCGCCACCAGTACCAGCGCCAGCAGCAGGCTTGGCAGCGCCAGCATAATATCGACCAGCCGCATGATGATGGCATCGGTCGTGCCGCCGACATAACCGGCGAGCAGCCCGAAAATCACGCCCAGGATCAACGACAGCACCACCACCAGGCAGCCAACCAGCAGCGACAGGCGCGCACCGTACATCAGTCGCGACAGCACGTCGCGGCCGACATCATCGGTACCCAGGATATAGTGCCAGCTGCCGCCTTCCTGCCAGACTGGCGGATGCAGGAGCGCATCGCGGAACTGTTCGGCTGGCGCATGGGGCGCAATAAAGTTGGCGAAAATAGCGATAAAAAACACGATGACCACATAAGCCAGGCCGAGAACGGCACCTTTGTTGCGCTTAAAGTAGTGCCAAAACTCCTGCAAAGGGGTCATCGGCTTGGGTGCGGCGGGCACGCTGCCCGGATCGACTAAAGACATACGAAGCCCCCTATTTCTTGTGGCGAATGCGCGGGTTAACCACGCCGTAAAGCACGTCAACCAGCAGGTTGACCAGAATGATCATGATGGCCACCATCAGCACGCCGCCCTGCACTACCGGGTAGTCGCGACGCTGGAGCGCATCGATCAGCCAACGGCCCAGACCAGGCCAGGAAAAAATCGTTTCGGTCAGGATGGCGCCCGCCAGCATGGTGCCGACCTGGAGTCCGATAACCGTCACCACAGGCAGCATCGCATTACGCAGCGCATGCACCACGATCACGCGCATCCGCGTCAACCCTTTGGCGCGGGCGGTACGGATATAGTCCTCGCCCAGCACTTCCAGCATCGCCGAGCGCGTCATGCGCACAATCACCGCCAGCGGAATGGTGCCGAGCACGATTGCGGGCAGGATCATATGCATCACGGCATCTTTAAAGTCGCCGGGCTCGCCCCAGAACAGGGTGTCGATTAGCATAAATCCGGTGAGCGGCTGGCTGTCGTCCAGAAACACCGTATCCCCGATGCGTCCGGCAACGGGCGTCAGGTTAAGCTGAACGGAAACCAGCATAATCAGCATCATGCCCCACCAGAAAATCGGCATGGAATAGCCGGTCAGCGAGATGCCGACGGCAGTGTGA
>DOOK01000122.1:2935-4544 GCA_003512805.1 Erwinia sp.
GATCGAAAATGGAGCCGCGTTTTACCGCCGCCAGCACGCCGACCGGGATACCGACCGCGACCGCGAAGATCATGGCGCAGGTGCCCAATTCCAGCGTCGCCTTAAAGCGCGGGACGAATTCCTGCCAGACAGGGATACGGCTTTTCAGGGAGATGCCCAAATCGCCGTGAAGTACGCCCCAGACGTAGGAGGCATACTGTTGCCACAGCGGCTTATCCAACCCCATTTGTGCCAACAGCTGGGCGTGGCGTTCGGCGGACATGCCGCGCTCGCCCGCCATAATCAGTACCGGATCGCCTGGGATCATATGGACAAAAGCAAAGGTTAACAGGGTGATACCAATAAACGTCGGGATAACAAGTCCCAGACGTCGGAGTATGAACTGCAGCATAATCCGGATTCTCTCTAAGTTCCCGCAGACCGTAGCCTGGGGGATTATAATTGCTCACATCTTACGGTCGGGCAGCCCGTCCGCGACGCCGTTGCCGGCGCCTTGACCAGATTGACTTAAGCCTTGCGACGGGCCGTCGAACACGGCCCACAGGGATGGGTAAAGCAGCCGGCGAACCGGCCGCTCTCTTTACTCCTGAATATCGACGTTCTCGAAGTGATGCTTGCCTAAAGGATCGACCACGTAGCCAGAGACTTTTTTGCTCACTGGCTCATACACAGTCGAGTGCGCGATGATCAGTGCAGGTGCCTGGTCATGCATGATGACCTGAGCCTGTTTGTAGTACTCAATACGCTTGTTGTGATCGGCTTCGGCGCGCGCAGGCTGGATCAGCTCCTCGAAAGGCTTATAGCACCAGCGAGAGTAGTTAGAGCCATCCTTCGCAGCGGTGCAGCTGAACAGCGTGGCGAAGAAGTTATCCGGATCGCCATTGTCGCCCGTCCAGCCCATCATCACGGTCTGATGCTCACCCGCTTTCGCGCGTTTGAGGTATTCACCCCACTCGTAGGTAACGATTTTGGCTTTCACACCGATTTTTGCCCAGTCGGCCTGAATCATCTCCGCCATGCGGCGGGCGTTCGGGTTATACGGACGCTGCACCGGCATCGCCCACAGGTCGATCGAGAAGCCATCCGCCATGCCCGCTTCTTTCAGCAGCGCTTTGGCTTTGGCTGGATCGTAGGCGTCATCCTGCACCGCGTCGTTGTAGCCCCACATGGTCGGTGGGATCAGGTTTTTCGCCGCCTGACCCGCGCCCTGATAGACCGCGTCGATAATCGCTTTCTTGTTCACCGCCATCGTCAGCGCCTGACGCACCTTGACGTTATCCAGCGGTTTTTTCTCGGTGTTGTAGGACAGGTAACCGACGTTCAGGCCAGGCATCTGCATCAGGTTGATATTTTTATCTTCCTTCATGCGTGCAATGTCGGCCGGATTTGGGTAAGGCATTACCTGACACTCGCCCTTCTGCAGCTTGGCATAGCGCACCGAGGCGTCCGGCGTAATAGAAAACACCAGGCGATCGATTTTCGGTTTGGTGCCCCAGTACTGGTCAAAGGCTTTATAAAGGATGCGGGAGTCTTTCTGGTACAGCAGCAGCTGGAATGGACCGGGACCGACCGGGTTCAGATCGTCTGTTTCTGGCGTGCGGGCTTTCAG
>DOOK01000001.1 GCA_003512805.1 Erwinia sp.
TTGCGGGACGCTTTCATACCCGCAGCGCGGCAACGGCTGAACTGGCTCAGGTCATCCACGAGAAAACGGCCGGTAACCCCCTGGCTATCCGTGAGTTTTTCCGCCAGGCCGTCCAGGACGGATTAATTACCCACCATGCGCCGTTAAAATGGACCTGCGACCCCCTGGCTCTTAAAAACTGCCACTACACCGCGAACGTTGCGGCCAGCGTTTTGCAGCACCTGACCTCGTTGCCGCTGCCCACACGGCTGCTTCTGGGCAGGCTGGCTTGCCTGGGAAGTGCCGGTGGGTTGGACGTATTGAGCAGAATAATCGCTGTGCCTGCGCCGGAGATAGAGCAAACGCTTTTGCCCGCCGTGACGGCCCGGCTGATAAAACTGAACAGAGCAGGGTATGCGTTCATGCATGACAGCATGCATGAGGCGGCGCTCAATCTTGTAAGCGAGGCGGACAAAGATGACTTCCACTATGCCGCAGCGCTGCATTACATTCACGCATCCAGCCTTGATGTAACCAACGCTTTGCTTTTCAGCGCGGCGCATCATTTGCTTGCCGTCAAAACGCTTTCCCTGCTTACCCCGGAAGCCACGAGATTTTGCCAGCTGCTGCTCAAAGCCAGCAGGCGCGCAAAAAATATCGGTGATTACGTTTCAGCGCTGCGCTATCTGCAAACTGCCCATTTGCTTAATCAGGGCGCGGGCAGGGCAGAGAGCGCCGAGTTTCTGCTTGAGGAAGCGGAGTGCGAATTTCTTAACGGTAATCTGCCTGCCGCGCTCGAATTAAGCGCAGCGATCCACGCTTTACCCGGTGACGTGGCGGACAAAGCGGAGGCTGCCTGTCTGATTGCTGAAATTCATATGCGTCAGTCGGACAGCAAGCTTGCGCTGGAAACGGCACTCTCCTGGCTTACCGTGTTTGGTATCCGGCTGAACCGCAGCCCGTCTCAGGAAGAGTGTGATGCGGCAAGGATGACCCTCAAGGAAGACGTAGGTAAAAATCCCTATACCCGTTTCCGTTCTCTGCCGCTGGTTAGCTGTAAAAACACCGCCGCCGTAATGAACCTGCTGGCGAGTGCCAGCACTTTTGCCGCCTTTATTAATCCGCCGCTGCACTTTATGATCCTGTGCAGGCTGCTTCATCTGACGATGGCGCGTGGCATAAGTGGGGCTTCCACGCTGGCGCTGTCCTGGTACGGTGTCGTGTGCGGCGATCGGTATGATGAATACAGCCGGGGCTTTGCCAGCACGCTTCTGGCGCGGGAGCTGGTCTATAAACATGACTTTGTCAGCTTTAAAGCCCGTACGCTGCTGCCCCTTGATCAGGTCAGCGTCTGGACGATGCCGCTAACGTATGCCATTGAACGGGCAAAAGCCGCTTTCGACGTGGGCGTGGAAACGGGCGATCGGACCTCAGCCTGCCTGGCGTTGCGTCATATCATTATGAACTCTCTTGCCCGGGGCGATCATCTTGACGGGATACAGACGTCCATCACCCACGGCATGTTGTTTGTCAAAAAGGCGCAGTACAGCGATGTTGAAGTAATCCTGAAGATGCAGCTGGACTACGTTCTTTTTTTGCGTAAGCCTGGGGACCATCCCTTCACCGGAAGCAACTTCCTCACGCCAGCGCTGGCGGTGGTTAAACCTGGCAATGCCGTCGAACCCATGTATCTGATGCAGTTTTGGTCTCATCTTTATAAGGGAATGGCGCACTTTTTCGCCAATGAATACGCAGAGGCAGAACGCTGGTTTAAAGGTGCCGCACCGTTTACCGCGCTTATTCCGGGGCATGTGCACATGCTCGATTTTCACCTTTACAGTGCGCTTTCCGTCACGATACCCCGACCGTCTGCATCAATGACCGCCCCCTTACGGCTGCAGTTAAAGCCGCACCTTGACCGGCTCGTGACGTGGTCAAATGAAAATGCAAAAACGTTTTCAGATAAGGAAGCGCTGCTGCGCGCGGAGCTGTTACGTCTTGAAGGCGAAACGGCGCAGGCATCGGAACAGTATGAGAAAGCGATCGTGCTGTCACGCGAAGGGCAGTTCCACCCTGTTAACGGGCTGGCCTGCGAGCTGGCCGCGCGTATGGCCTATGCCAGAGAAATGGCCTTTGCCGGAGATGCCTATATACAGGGCGCCATCGCAGCCTGGGATCGCTGGGGAGCAGGTGCTAAGGTTCGCCAGCTGGAGACGAATTATCCCACGCTTGCCTGCCATACGCCCCGGACTGCGCTGAGCACGGTATCGTTTGAGCAAAGCGCGGTTATCAACGATCTGCAAAGTATGGTGACCGTAATGCGTGCGCTTACGGAAGAAATCAATCTGGACCGGCTTATCCATATTTTGATGATGATGCTGGTAGAGCGCGCCGGGGCGCAGCATTGCATGCTGATCCGCCTGATTGACGGTAAGGTGCCCGAAATCCAGGCGAGAGCGTCCACGACTGCCGAAGGCGTTAAGGTCAGCCTTGTCCGGGCGCTACCGGTAGCCACCGACCTTCCTCTTTCGGTTCTTTCTGCAGTGATCCGGACCGGACAGGAAATTCGTACCGGTAAACCGGAGGTCTTTAGCCCGTTCAGTCAGGATAACTATCTGGTCGCATCCGGTGCTGCGGTCATGTGCGTGCCGATGTTCAGGCAGGCGCAGATGGTAGGCGTGCTTTATCTGGAAAATCGGCTGATGCCCGACGTGTTTACCGCCGATCACTCGCGGATAGTTTCCATGCTGGGGGCACAGGCTGCCGTCTCGCTGGAAACAGCCCGGCTGTATGCCGAGCTGGTGGATGAAAACATTCAGCGCCGCAAAATTGAAAAACAGCTGCGAGCCAGCCAGACCTCGCTAATGCTCGGGGAAAAAATCAGCCATACCGGCACCTGGCACTGGTACCTCGAATCCGACATTCAGTATATTTCTGATGAATATAAACGCATCATGGGGCTGCCTGCCGGGCAGGTCGCGACCTCCATGGCCGAATTCCAGCGGCGCGTGCATCCGGATGATATTGCCTGTCTCAGAGAGCTAATCGAAGCCAGCGTCCGCCAGGGCGTGACCATGCAGGCTGAATTCAGGATTATCCGGGACGATGGAGAGTGCCGTTATATCAAAGGGATCGGCGAACCAAATGAAAACTGGCCGGAAGTAGCAGAATATTTTGGTACGCTCACGGACATTACCGTACAGCGCCAGTCAGAGGATGCGGTCAGGATTGCTCAGGCGGAGCTGGCCCGCGTGGCACGCGCAACAACCGTTGGGCAGCTGACCTCTTCTATCGCCCATGAAATCAATCAGCCGCTCATGTCTATCGTGGCCAATGCCGGTGCCAGCCAGCGTTGGCTTAAGCATCACCCCGCGAATCTGGAAAACGCCAGTAAGAGCCTTGATGAGATCATTCATGAGGGGCGCAGAGCCGGTAATATTATTCGCGGGCTTCAGGCGCTTACGCGCAATCAGATAGCCCATTTTGCTCCGGAAAAAATGCACCGTATTACACGGGATATTATCGTGCTCTCTCGCCTCGAACTTGAGCGCCGTTTCGTCTCTCTTGAGGTAGACCTGAGCGCAGAAAATGACGCGGTCTTTTGCGAGAGCGTACAAATTCAGCAGGTCTTGCTTAACCTGGTGATCAACGCTATTGAAGCGATGGCAAATAATGCCGGGGCGCGTAATTTACGCATCGCTTCTTCACAACCCACGGTAAATCTCATCCGTATCGAGGTGGCTGATAACGGGATGGGGCTATCAGATGAAGTAGCAGAAAGGCTTTTTGAGTCCTTTTACACCACGAAAGCTGACGGCATGGGAATGGGGCTGACCATTAGCAAAGAGATAATTAAACGCCACGGGGGAGAGCTGCACGCCAGAAATCGACCGGATGGTGGAAGTCTGTTCTGGTTTACGCTGCCCGTTGAGGAAACGGCTTAAGTCTGAGAAGGCCCCGCCTTTTTCGGCGGTGGCTCAGGCGCACCGGCATCAGAGAGATTCTGCTCTCTTTGCCGGAGGCTTACATTTCATGCAGCAGCCCCAGTTTTTCCGCGGTCCTGACCAGTTCAGAGACCGAGCGAACCTGCATCTTTTCCATTACCCTGCGCTTATGCACTTTAGCCGTAATTTCACTGATCCCCATCTCCGCTGCAATCTGCTTATTCAGCAGGCCTCTGAGCACGA
>DOOK01000032.1 GCA_003512805.1 Erwinia sp.
GAGGCACAGGGTTCTGTCAATACCTTGTCGACCCTGGCCGAACGCGGCCCGCCCGCCTTTAGCCAGGCAATCAACGCGTTGACCTCCTCTTCCTCACCACAGGCCAGTACTTCCACGCTGCCGTCGTCAAGATTGCGGGCATAGCCTTTTAACCCGCGCGCACGGGCCTCGTGCTGGGTAGTGTAGCGAAATCCCACGCCCTGCACGCTGCCGTGTACCCACGATCTTTTACAGATTTCCGTCATATTTCCTCCTGAAGAGACAGTTTGCTTTTTGCGGTCTGGCACCGGACAATGGCGCCTGTTTTTCTGACTGTAAGCATAGCAAATATGACCGCTCGTTTGATTCTCGCTAAGGGACGTGAAAAGTCCTTACTTCGTCGCCATCCCTGGGTTTTCTCCGGCGCTGTAGCCCGTTTGGAAGGCAAAGCCCAGCCGGGCGAAACCATTGACGTCTGTGACAGCCAGGGTAAATGGCTGGGCAGCGCTGCCTGGTCGCCCGCTTCACAAATCCGTGCCCGTGTCTGGAGCTGGGAACAGGATGAAGCGATCGATATCGCTTTCTTTACCCGACGACTGCAGGCGGCACAACAGCTGCGCGACTGGCTGGCAGAGCGCGACGACCTCGACAGCTATCGTCTGATTGCCGGTGAGTCTGACGGCCTGCCTGGTATCACTATCGATCGCTTTGGCAATTTCCTGGTACTGCAACTGCTTTCCGCCGGTGCCGAATACCAGCGCGCGGCTCTGATTACCGCGCTGCAACACTGCTATCCACACTGCGCTATCTACGATCGCTCTGACGTTTCAGTCCGTAAAAAAGAAGGACTGGAGCTGGCACAGGGCGTGGTGCTGGGCGAGACGCCGCCTGAGCTGCTACCGATTACCGAGCACGGTATGAAACTGCTGGTGGATATCCAGACCGGCCATAAAACCGGTTACTATCTCGATCAGCGCGACAGCAGGCTGGCTACACGCCGCTATGCAAAAGATCGTCGCGTGCTGAACTGCTTCTCTTATACCGGCGGCTTTGCCGTTTCGGCTCTGATGGGCGGCTGTCAGCAGGTTATCAGCGTGGATACGTCGCAGGCGGCTCTGGATGTGGCTCGCCAGAACGTGGAACTGAACGGACTCGATCTTGCTAAAGCTGAATTCCTGCGCGACGACGTATTCAAACTGCTGCGTCGCTACCGTGAAAGCGGAGAAAAATTCGATCTGATCGTAATGGATCCGCCGAAATTTGTTGAGAACAAGAACCAGCTGGCCGGCGCCTGCCGTGGCTATAAAGATATCAACATGCTGGCGATGCAGCTGCTTAATCCTGGCGGTATGCTGATGACTTACTCCTGTTCCGGCCTGATGCCAACGGAGCTGTTTCAGAAAATTATTGCTGACGCCGCACTCGATGCGCAGCGTGATGTACAATTTATTGAGCAGTTCAGGCAGGCAGCCGATCACCCGGTGATCGCTACCTATCCCGAAGGTCTTTATCTGAAAGGATTTGCCTGCCGCGTGCTGTGACTTGAAAAAGCTGACTCTGCCCCCATAAAGAATGACAGGGTTATGTTTCTCGGGAGGTCACGATGATTGCCAGCAAATTTGGACTTGGCCAGCAGGTACGACATAAGCTGCTGGGTTTTTTAGGGGTGGTGGTTGATGTGGATCCGGAATATTCGCTAGAGGATCCTAAAATGGATGATATCGCCGACAGCTCGCTGCGTAATGCCCCCTGGTATCACGTAGTGATGGAAGATGATGACGGCGAAACGGTTCATACCTATCTGGCGGAAGCGCAGCTGGGCTGGGAAATACCGGGCGAGCATCCCGAACATCCTTCGATGGATGAGCTCGCCGCGTCCATTCGCGAACAGCTTCAGGCTCCACGCCTCAGAAACTGAAAAAGACCCCGCTTGCGGGGTTTTTTATTACCTGCTCAATCCCAGGCGCGGAATTTCTATCATCGGACAACGATCCATCACCACGTTCAGGCCAGCGTCCGCAGCCAGTACTGCCGCCTGCTCATTGATGACGCCCAGCTGCAGCCACAGTGATTTCGCCCCGATCGCGATCGCCTCCTGCGCTACGCCCCAGGCCGCTTCCGAATTTCGGAACACATCGACCATATCTACAGGTTCGGGAATGTCTTCCAGTTTTGCATAGACCTGTTGCCCAAGCAGCGTTTGTCCAGCCAGTTTAGGGCTGACCGGCGTGACCTGATAGCCTTGCCCAAGCAGATAAGCCATCACGTAATGACTGGCCCTGCCCGGCTTCTCGCTGGCGCCTACCAGGGCTATATGGCGGGTTGTTGTCAAAACTTCAGCAATAGCGTTGTCGTCCATAGTGGCTCCGGTGAATATCTCGGTTTACAAGACGGGTGTATTTTGCGCTTATAATTTTAGCCGCAAAAGATTTAGCATGAATAGATATGTAAAAATGTTAATATGCTGTCATACTGAAAGACTTTGATACAATCGCTCTTTTTTTACATTTCGGGCATCTGGAGAAATAATGAAGCTGGGTCTGCTCCTGACAGGATTGATGGCAATGTGGGTGGCGGATGCGGCCCAGGCAACCACCTTAAAACTCGCGCCCGATGTCGATTTGCTGGTGCTCGACGGCCATAAAATTTCCGGTTCGTTGTTAAAAGGCGCCGATGGGCTTGAACTGGAACAAGGCCAGCATCAACTGCTGTTCCGCGTGGAAAAGAATTTGGAAACAAGTCCTGCTTCGTCCTGGCAATCGCCGCCGCTTATCGTGACTTTTACTACCAGCGCTAAATCCATTGCCATCGCGTTGCCCCCTATTCACACCTCTGTACAGGCGCGTGCGTTTGCCCGTCGGCCTGATTTTCAGCTGCATGACGAACACGGCAATGTCGTTCAGAGTCAGCGAGACAGGTTAACCGGTACCGCTGGCGAAAATTATGAACGCGAAATGGCCGTCTATAATATGCAGGGACATTCCGCTTCGGTACCTCGCTTTGCACAACCCCATCCTGTCGGCAGTTCGTCCGGTAACAGGCTCACTTTTGCCAGCAGTAACTATCCGGCTGGCCGGGTATTACAGCTCTGGTATCAGCAGGTTGATGCTGCTACCCGCCAGCGTTTTGTCCTGCTGATGAAAGCCTGGCGCACCGGATAAGTTACCCTACTGGCATCACGGCATGGGAAGCCGTATAGTTTGCTTTTCAACGAAACAGGATATCGCCATGGAGCAAACTACCCGTACCCTTGGGGAAAAAAAGCATATTGCGCTGGTTGCGCACGACCACTGTAAAGCCTCGATGATGGCGTGGGTCGACAGCCATAAAGCACTGTTGCAGCACCATACGCTCTACGCAACCGGCACCACCGGCAATCTCATCCAACGCGCTACTGACCTGCCGGTGACGGCAATGCTGAGTGGCCCGATGGGCGGCGATCAGCAGGTTGGCGCGCTGATTTCGGAAGGCAAAATCGATGTGCTGATTTTTTTCTGGGACCCGCTGAATGCGGTTCCTCACGATCCCGACGTCAAGGCGCTGCTCCGTCTGGCCACGGTCTGGAATATTCCTGTGGCCACCAACCGTACCACCGCAGACTTTATTATCCATTCGCCGCTGTTTTCGCAGCCGCTTGATATTTCTATTCCCGATTACCAACGCTATTTGCAGGCGCGCCTGCAGTAGGCGCACCGGGCGGGCCGCGCTAAGGCTTACGTAACAGCGGCACGCCCATTCGCGTAAACTCTGCCACAAAACCTGACGGTGCATCTTTGTCAAACAGCAGCCAAACCTGTTTTTTTGCCCGCGTGATGGCGACATAGGCCAGGCGTCGCTCTTCAGCGTCGGGGAACGTTTCCGGCTGCGGCAACAGCACCTGCTCAATCACTGACTCTCTGGCGACGGCAGGAAACCCATCCTCGCCGCTTTTTAATCCCAGCAGCAGGACGTAATCCGCTTCCTGCCCCTTACTGGCATGTATCGTTGAGAAGGAAATATCCAGCCCTGGCCAGCGCGTTTTCGCCTTAGCCAGTAGCGCAGGTTGCTGATAATGGTAGCGTGCCAGAAGCAGTATTTTTTCTTCCGGTGTGGCATAGCCACTGAGCTTATCCAGCAACGCTTCCAACTGTGATTCAGGCAGCAACGAGAGGGATTTTTTGTTCCCTTTGCTCAGGCTGGTCAGCGGCTTTTTCAGCTGGCACGGATTACGCTGGATAAAGTCACTGGCGATTTCACCAATACGAGTGTTGAACCGCCAGGTTGTGTCCAGTACGCAGCGGTCGCCTTCGCCAAAATAGTGATGGAAAGCGGTAGTCAGCGCCATTTCTGCGCCGCAAAAGCGATAAATAGCCTGCCAGTCATCGCCTACGGCAAACAGCGAAGTCTGGCTATTTTGCCTGCGCAACGCCGCCAGTAGCGCGGCTCGCTGCGGCGAAATATCCTGGAATTCATCGACCAGAATATGTTTCCACGGGCTGATAAAGCGGCCTTTTTCCAGCACGGCGATGGCCTGATGAATCAGGCCGGAAAAATCTAACGCACCTTCTTCTTTCAGCACGCTTTTCCAGGCTTTAAGCAGCGGCGCCATCAGTTTGATGCGCTTGCTGAACAGGTCACGAACCTCCTCCGGTGCGGATTCGATCATCGCGGCCTGTGCACCCCCGTGCATCCGCATCAGTGCCAGCCAGCGATCCAGACGCTCGCCGACTTTTTTAGCCAGCTTTTCATCCTGCCAGTAAGCGCCTTCGTCGAGTTCCCAACCCAAATCTTCCCGGAGCCACTGCCGCCAGCCGCTGGCCTGTGCTTTTTTCTCACTGCACTGCTGCTGCCAGGTGTCGATCAGTAGCCTTAGCCTCAGCTCGCTGTCGGTTTCCAGCCTGCTAATGACGGGGGACTTGCTGCTGCCCTGCTGGATAATGTGCAACGCCAACGAATGAAAAGTGCGGGCTTCAATGTCACTGGTGTTAAGCCGTGTTTTGAGCCGGTGGTTCATCTCTTCTGCTGCCCGACGTCCAAACGACAACAGCAGAATTTGCTCAGCGACAGCCGCTTTACGGACCAGCAGCCAGCCGGCACGCGCCACCAGCACCGAGGTTTTACCGCTCCCCGCTCCTGCCAGCACCAGTACCGCTTCCTCGCCGTTGACGACTGCACCTGCCTGAGAAGCCGTCAGCGGTGAATTTTCGACGCCTGCGAAAAAATCGGCATACTGCAACAGCATTTTTTCCGTCCAGCGCCGGTTGCGCTGCTGACGCTGCTCTTCGCTGTTTTCCAGCCAGCGTTGACAGAAAAGCCAGGCCTCGCGGCAGGACTCAAACTCTTCAAGCCGGGTGATAGGTAACGGCTGCGAAGAGAAAGCCTCCCGGATCGCTTCGCCCCAGTTCGCCACTTCCTGACGCTTCAGCCAGCGATCCTGCTGTTCAAACTGGCTTAGCCTGGCAACCTGCTGCTGTAACACCTCTGCGGCCACCAGGCTCATCTGCTGACTCCACGTCTGCCATGCCTGGTTGAGGTAGTGATAAAAACGCTGCGTTTCCTGCCATTCTGTCCCGTGCAGACGAACCACTTTATTATCGGGCAGTGAAAACTCCAGCTCCCCCCAAACCAGCCCGCGCTTGCAGCGGATCGCCAGCAGCTGGTTAAAAGGAATAAGGTATTCATGCTTCTGACCACTGACTTCGACGCCGGCAGAGAGCAGACGCACCCGATTATAGGGATGCTGCGCCAGATGCTTACCCAGCGATGTTGCTTTCAGTTCCATTTATACTCTCGGGCTGCGTTAGTCTCCCCGACAGTTTACCCGCCAGGGATGTACCGCTCCAGCGTTAAAACACGGTATAATCAACGCATTGAATTTTCTTTTTTTCACACAGTACAAGGGCACTCTCTGATGCGTACCGTTTTAAATATTTTAAATTTCTTTCTTGGTGGGTTTGTCACAACTTTTGGCTGGCTTATCGCGACGCTGCTCAGCATCATTTTCATTATTACACTGCCGTTAACCCGCTCCTGCTGGGAAATTACCAAACTTTCACTGCTGCCTTTTGGCAACGAAGCGGTGCATGTGGATGAGCTTCATCCCGGCAAAAAAAATGCTCTGCTGAATTCGGGCGGCACCCTACTGAATCTCGTTTGGCTTATTTTTTGCGGCTGGTGGCTTTGCCTTACCCACATTCTGGTCGGGATTGCGCAGTGTATTACACTTATCGGCATCCCAACGGGCATTGCTCACTTTAAAATCGCCGCTATTGCGCTCTGGCCTGTCGGACGTCGCGTAGTCAGCGTGGAAGTCGCCAAAGCGGCCCGTGAAGCTAACGCTCGTAGCCGGTATAATTAACTATGCTCTCATCGCTGTCGCCACGCCTGCGCCGATATGCCTATAACAGTGCTCTGCTCTATAACCTGCGCATCTTTTTTGCGTTGGCTGGCACGGCGGCTGTGCCTTTATGGCTGGGTGAGATAACCTGGACTATCCCCCTGACGCTGGGTGTCGTGGCGGCAGCGCTGGCCGATCTTGACGATCGTCTCAGCGGCAGGCTGCGCAATTTATTGATCACCCTGGTTTGTTTCTGCGTGGCTTCCGTTTCGGTAGAGCTACTTTCTCCTTTCCCCTGGTTATTTACCGTCGGACTGACGCTGTCTACCTGGGGATTTATTTTGCTTGGCGCGCTGGGTCAGCGTTATGCGACCATTGCCTTCGGGGCGTTGCTGATTGCCGTCTATACGTTACTGGGATTAGGTCTCTTTCCGCAGTGGTATATGCAGCCGTGGCTACTGCTGACAGGCGCTATCTGGTATAACCTGCTGACCCTGATCGGCCATCTGCTTTTTCCTGTACGACCCCTGCAAGAGAATATTGCGCGCTGTTTTGAAGGACTGGCACGCTATCTGGAGGCGAAAGCGAGCCTTTTCGATCCTGATATCGAAGGCAATGACGATGCCTCTCTGATCGAAGCGGCAATGACCAATAGTCAGCTGGTCGCTACACTCAATCAAACCAAAATTTCCATTCAGTCCCGGCTGCGTGGCGATCGTGGACAACGTAGTACCCGCCGCACGCTGCACTACTATTTTGTGGCTCAGGATATTCATGAACGCGCCAGCTCTTCGCATGCGCAGTATCACGCCTTGCGTAAAGAGTATCGTTATAGCGATATTCTGTTCCGCTTTCAGCGGCTTTTAACCCTACAGGCTCGAGCCTGCCAACAGCTGTCTGACGCTATTTTGCTGCGCGAGCCGTGGCAGCACGATCCGCGCTTTGAACGCGCTTTTGCCCATCTTCAGGCCGCGCTGGACCGCTTAAGCACGGCGCATCCCGCCAGCAGTGACATTAAAGCCATGCACTATTTGCTGCATAACCTTAAAGCGATTGATGCACAGCTGGCGACCATCGAATCCGAGCAGGTTTTGCAGGACAACAGTGACGGGCGCCTTTCCAGTGAAGGCCTGACCGGTTGGGCAGATATTCGCTTACGGATTAGCCGTCATCTTTCCCCGCAGTCGCCGCTGTTTCGTCATGCCGTCCGCATGTCGCTGCTGCTCTGTACCGGCTACGCTTTTATTCAGATCACCGGACTCGAACATGGCTACTGGATCCTGCTGACCAGTCTTTTTGTCTGCCAACCTAATTACAACGCCACTAAAAGGCGACTGGCTCTACGTATTATCGGCACGCTGGCTGGTATAGCGATTGGTCTGCCCTTGCTTTGGCTGGTTCCTTCAGTTGAAGGGCAACAGTTACTCATCGTGCTCAGCGGCGTACTGTTTTTTGCCTTCCGGCAGTCACAGTATGCTTACGCTACTCTTTTTATCACCCTGCTGGTGCTTTGTTGCTTTAACCTGCTTGGCGAGGGATTTGAGATTGCGCTGCCGCGTATCATCGATACGCTATTAGGCTGCGGTTTTGCCACGGCAATCCAGGCTAAACCGCAGCCTAATAGCGTA
>DOOK01000029.1 GCA_003512805.1 Erwinia sp.
CGCTCTTCCGATCTGCGACTTATACAGACCGGCCATCACAAAGAAAATAACAAAGCTGAAGGGCAGTCCCATAATGACCGTGGTTTTCTGCAGCGCGGTTACACCATTGACCATCAGCATACCCAGCGTCAACAGACCAATCGCCAGCGACCAGAAAATACGCAGCCAGTTGGGTGCGTCGTTATTAATGTCGCTCAGCTTCGAGGTAAAGTTGCCCAGCACCAGCGAACCGGAGTCTGCTGAAGTGACGTAGAACAACAGACCAGTGATAGTGGCGACCGACGCGCTAAAGGTAAAGGCAGGATATTGGGCCAGCAAACTATAGAAGCCGCGCTCCGGATGGGCCAGCGTTTCCTGTGCCAGCGCGGTATTACCATGAATAATCTCGTACAGCGCGCTGTTGCCGAAAATCGACAGCCACAGCAGGGTAAAGATAAACGGGATAGTCAGCGTACCCACTACAAACTGGCGGATGGTACGGCCGCGTGAGATACGCGCCAGGAAAAGACCGACAAACGGTGACCAGGCAACCCACCAGGCCCAGAAAAACAGCGTCCAGTTGTTCATCCACTCGGTAGGGCGGTCGAAAGCGAAGCTGTTTAGCGTCATGCCCATAAAGCGGTTGATATAGTCGCCCACGTTCAGCACCAGCGCGTTAAGCAGGAAGCTGGTATTCCCCATAAACAGCACAAACAGGATCAGACCGAGCGCCAGCAGCACGTTAAGTTCCGACAGCAGGCGGATGCCTTTATTCACGCCAGAGGTGACCGAAATGGTCGCCATAATCACCGACAGGGCGATTAACGCTGCCTGAGCCGTCAATCCTTCCGGCACGTCAAACAACACTTTTAACCCGTAATTCAGCTGCACCACCCCGATTCCCAGCGTGGTAGCGATACCGAAAATGGTCCCTACAACGGCGGCGATATCCACAGAGTGGCCAATGGGGCCGTTGATGCGTTTGCCAAAAATAGGATAGAGCGCAGAGCGGATAGTGAGCGGCAGGCCGTAGCGGTAGCTAAAATAGCCCAACGCGATCCCCATTAGCGCGTACATCGCCCAGCCGGTTAAGCCGTAGTGGAACAGCGTCCAGACCATAGCCTGACGCGCCGCTTCCAACGTCTGACCCTGGCCTTCCGGCGGCATCATATACTGCGTAACGGGTTCCGCCACGGAGAAAAACATTAGATCGATGCCGATACCGGCGGCAAACAGCATGGCCGCCCAGCTCATCAGGCTGAACTCAGGTTTAGACTGCTCCGGACCAAGCTTGATTGAACCAAAACGGGAGGCGGCGATAAGCACCACAAAAACGATGTAGACGGTGGCCGCCAGCAGGTAATACCAGCCGAACGTATTAGAGACCCACTGCAGAGTGTTATTTATCCAGCGATCGGATAAATCGGTAAAAAAGATGGTGGCAAGCGAGAAAAGCAAAATTAACGCTGCTGAGGTATAAAAGACCACTGGATTAATGCGGTCTTGCTGATCTTTCCTGGGTATTTCAGTCGTCGGCATAGATTCTCCGAAAAAATGCTCAAGAATAAACCCGATTATCACAAAGCGTGCCTTAGCGCATACTGGGAAACATCCGCCGCATATCCGCTAACTACACTGGGGAGCTGCTCGGGCAGGTAGTGTATTTTGTTGATCTTTGACGATTATTTGGCTATTCGCTTCACCTCCTTCACGTTGTGTTAAAAAATGAGCTTCACATCATAGTTTTTATTGATTGAGCATTCAATTAAAAATAACAGTAAGGGAAATGATAGCGGAATAAACCCTATAGTTTACGTGTGTTATTGGTTTTGGCTTTTGCTTTAATAAACAGGATCGCATGGAAGTGCGTAGCAATAATTAAAAACTTATGCTGGAATGACTAACGAGGCTTGCAGAGCAAATAAGGAATGATGATGACTGAATACGCAATTATCGCTGGTGGCTGTTTCTGGTGTACCGAAGCCGTTTTTAAACAGATTGACGGTGTGGATTCGGTAGAGAGCGGCTACATTGGCGGTCACGTTGCCAACCCGACTTATAAGCAGGTCTGCACGGGCGAAACCGGCCATGCGGAAGCGATCCGTTTGGGCTTCGATCCGGAAAAAATCAGCTACGGCGAGCTGCTGGACATCAGCTTCGCTACCCACGATCCGACCCAGCTGAACCGCCAGGGCAACGATATCGGTACCCAGTACCGTTCGGCCATTTTTCCGCTGAACGAAACGCAGGCGGTAGAAGCCAAAGCGGCGATTGCTCGTGCTCAGGCGGAGCTGGCCGAGCCGGTAGTGACGACGATCGAGAGCGCCAGCGAATGGTATCCGGCGGAAGATTATCACCAGAACTATTGGGAAGGCGAAGGGCAGGAAAACCGTTACTGTCTGGCCGTTATCCCGCCAAAACTGCAGAAGCTGCGTAAGCGTTACGCCAGCCAGACTAAATAAAACGTTATTGCTGAAAGCGGGCCTGCAGGCCCGCTTTTTTTACAGCTTTTTACTGTGCAGCCGAAAACCGGTCATCAGCGCCAACAGCAGCAGCACGGTAATAAAACCCGCAATGCCCGCCCAGCCAAAATGATGCCAGAACACGCCGCCCAGCGTGCCCGCCAGGCTTGATCCCAGGTAGTAGCTAAAAAGGTAAAGCGAGGAGGCCTGGCCTTTGGCTCGCCGGGTACGCGGGCCTATCCAGCCGCTGGCAACGGAATGTGCGGCAAAGAAGCCCGCCGTAAACAGCATCATGCCTGGAAAGATCAGCCACAAAGTGTTTGCCAGCGTGATCAGCACGCCCGTCAGCATCAGGGCCATCGATGCCAGCAGAACCCTCGCCCGGCCATATTTTGCGGTCATTGCGCCCGCTTTTGGAGAGCTCCAGGAGCCGGTGAGATAAACCACCGAAAGCAAACCCACTACCGCCTGGCTCAGCGACCATGGCGGTGAAAGCAACCGGTAGCCAATATAGTTAAACAGGGTGACGAACGCGCCCATCAGCAAAAAACCCTCCGCAAACAGCAGCGGCAGGCCGCTATCGCGCCAGTGCAGCCTGAAATTGATCAGCAGACTACGCGGCCTCAGTGAGGCGGGGCGAAAATGGCGGGAAGGCGGCAGGATCTTCCAGAACATCAGCGCCGCCGCCAGGGCAAGGCAACCAATGGCGGCGATCGCCACGCGCCAGCTGGTAAAATCGGCAATGACGCCGCTAAGCAGACGGCCGCTCATGCCGCCGATGGAATTGCCGCTGATATACAGCCCCATCGAAAAAGCCACGGCGTTGGGGTGGATCTCTTCACTCAAGTAGGTCATGCCCACCGCCGCCACGCCGCTGAGCGCCAGACCCGTCAGCGCCCGCATCAGCAAAATGCCATGCCAGCTGCCCATCGTTGCTGACAGCAGCGTAAAAAGCGCGGCCAGCATCAGGGCCGTTACCATCACGGGCTTACGGCCAACGGCATCGGAAAGCGGGCCGGTCACCAGTAATCCCAGAGCCAGCGTGCCGGTCGAAATTGACAGCGACAAGCTGCTGGCGGCGGGCGAGACGCCGAATACCTGCGACAGAATCGGCAAGATGGGCTGCACGCAATACAACAGCGCAAACGTCGCCAGCCCTGCCGAAAAGAGCGCCAGCGTGACGCGCATAAACTGCGGTGTGCTTCTTTTAATATAAAGTTCGGCGGGTCGGGGAGCGTTTTTCTGCGCCGGGATAGCCTGAGTAGTGGCGTTCACTGCCTGTCCTTATGTCAGGAAAATAGATGTTAATTTTATGTAAAGCTTAACAGGTTGTATAATCTATTAATCCTCTCAATTGAGATGTTTAAAATATGAATATTGAGCTTCGCCATCTGCGCTATTTTATTGCCGTTGCAGAAGAGCTGCATTTTGGTCGCGCCGCACAGCGCCTGGCAATTTCTCAGCCGCCGCTCAGCCAGCAAATCCAGCAGCTTGAACAGCAAATCGGCGCGAAGCTGTTGGCCCGTACTAACCGTAGCGTTCAGCTGACGCCTGCCGGGGCCCACTTTTTGA
Organism: Erwinia sp.; assembly: GCA_003512805.1. Classification (GTDB taxonomy): domain Bacteria; phylum Pseudomonadota; class Gammaproteobacteria; order Enterobacterales; family Enterobacteriaceae; genus Erwinia. The sequence goes on from DOOK01000029.1 coordinate 4,014, forward strand.
CCAGCGCCCGTCAGATTCTGCACAGCGTTGAGGTCGCTACCGATAAAGCGGCCAGGTTGCATCGGGGTGAGGAGGGCACGCTACGCATTGGCTTTACCTCTTCTGCGCCCTTCATTTCTGCGGTTTCCGATGCGTTATTTACGTTTCGCCAGCACTATCCGGACGTGCATGTAAAGATGCAGGAGCTCAACACTCGTCAGCAGCTGGCCCCGTTGCAGGAGGGACAATTGGATCTGGGCGTAATGCGTAATACTCCGCTGCCGGAAACGCTTGAGCATCGGCTGCTGCTGAGGGAACCGCTTTGCGCCGTTGTGCATCATGCCCATCGTCTGGCTGGACGTGGCACGATCTCGCTGCGTGAGCTGGCGGCTGAACCTTTTGTCTTTTTCGACCCCCAGGTGGGGACAGCCCTTTACAGCGAAATTCTCACGCTGCTGGATCGTTATGCTGTCCGGCCTCCTGTCGCACAGGAGGTGGGGGAAGCGATGACGATCCTGGGCCTGGTAGCCACCGGACTGGGCGTTTCGATCCTGCCCGCTTCGTTTTGTCGCGCCCGCCTGGATCAGCTTTGTTGGCTGACGCTGCAGGAAGAAGACGCGTGGTCGGAAGTCTGGCTGGTGTGGCAAAAGCGGGGCGAAATCAGCGCGGCCACGCAGCACCTGCTGAAGATGATGCTGAGAAACGCTGATTCTAAATGATCAAGCGCTTAAGCTGGATTCTGTGCTGTTAATCACACTAAAAATCAAAGCGTTGACGAGTCCGCGGAACTGTTTCACCATGAGCAGAGATTTATTTTGAGGCGCGAAAATAAAGTGATAGCCGACAATCAGCCTGGTCATATCGATCAGATCAAACAGACCAATGCGGGCGTAGTGTATCGCCTGATTGACCGCTATGGTCCGATATCGCGCATCGCGCTGTCAAAAAAAGCACAGCTGGCCCCGGCAAGCATCACAAAAATTGTGCGTGAGATGCTGGAAGCGCATCTGGTGCAGGAAACCGAGTTTCAGGAAGCGGGCAGTCGTGGCCGCCCGGCGGTGGGGCTGGTGGTCGATACGCCCGCCTGGCATTACCTTTCTGGCCGCATTGGCAACGGCGAAATGACGCTGGCGCTGCGGGACTTAAGCAGTCTGCTGGTGGTAGAGGAAGTCCGACCCTTGCCCGTTGACGATCCGCAGCCTCTGCTGACGCGCATTATTAATGAAATCGACGCCTTCTTTATTCGCCACCAGCAAAAGCTGGAAAGGCTAACGGCCATTGCGATTACGCTGCCCGGCATTTTGAATGCGCAAAAAGGTATCGTGCATCGGATGCCTTTTTATCGCGTCAGCGATATGCCGCTGGCCGAGGCGCTCTCGGCACGTACCGGTTTGCCGGTCTATATTCAGCACGATATCTGCGCCTGGACGATGGCGGAATCGCTGTTTGGTGCCTCGCGCGATCTCAGTGACGTTATTCAGGTCGTTATCGATCATAACGTAGGCGCGGGGGTGATTACCGGCGGTCGCCTGCTGCACAGCGGGAGCAGTACGCTGGTGGAGATTGGGCACACGCAGGTCGAGCCGTGGGGCAAACAGTGTTACTGCGGCAATCATGGCTGCCTGGAAACGGTCGCGAGTCTGGAAAGCGTACTGGAGCTGGCTGCGCAAAAAATGCAGGCCGCACCGGACTGCCTGCTCCATCAACAGCCGCTGACTGCAGACTCGCTCTGCGATGCCGCGCTGGCAGGCGATCCCTGGCGAAAGGGATCGTTACCGGCGTCGGACATCACGTTGGCCGTATCCTGGCGATTATGGTTAATCTCTTCAATCCAGAAAAAATAGTAATAGGATCGCCCCTTAATCGCGCCCGCGATATTCTCTTTCCCGCCATCGCCGACTGCGTGCGCCGTCAGTCGCTGCCGGTCTATGGTCAGCACATCGCCATCGAACCTACCCGATTTTACAATCAGGGAACGATGCCTGGCGCCGCGCTGGTCAAGGATGCGCTCTATAACGGCACGCTGTTGGTGAAACTGCTCCAGGGTTAAAGCCCCGCCTTTATTACGCAAAATATTGCGCTAACGCAAGCCTCGCTCCGGTTCACTACCCTAAGATGTTGCGTCTTAATTGTTAATTATTGTTTATAAATTATCGACGAAATCGGAGCGTAGAGAGGATATGTTAAAGCGTTTATTTGTCACTGGCACCGATACAGAAGTGGGTAAAACAGTGGTCAGCCGCGCGCTCTTGCAGACGCTGTCCGAAGGTGGCCGGCGCGTGGCGGGCTACAAACCGGTTGCCAAAAGCAGCCATCAGACCGAAGAGGGGCCGCGCAACAAGGACGCGCTCGTGCTACAGGCTTCTTCTTCCGTTGCGCTTCCTTATTCCGTTATTAACCCACTGACCCTGCTGGATGACGAGATCAGTACCAGTCGTGACGCCATCATCAACTATCATACGCTGAGCGAAGGCCTTGATGCGCTGTCGACTCAGGTAGATTCTGTTGTTGTGGAAGGTACCGGCGGCTGGCATAGCCTGATGAACGACCTGCGGCCGCTTTCCGCCTGGGCGGTGGATGAGCAGCTGCCGGTAATCATGGTGGTGGGCATCAAGCTGGGCTGCATCAGTCATGCGCTGTTGACGGCGCAGGCGATAGCGAACGATGGGTTGCCGTTGCTGGGCTGGGTCGCTAACCGCATCAATCCGGGGCTGGCGCACTATGCGGAAATTATTGATGTGCTAACGCAAAAAATCCCGGCACCGCTACTGGGCGAGCTGCCGTACCTGCCGAAACCGGAGCAGCGCGAGCTGGCCCGTTATCTTGATTTGAGCGCGCTCCGTCAGTAACCGAAAAAGCCACCGTTCCCCCTTTTCCTTTCTTCCTGCCGCTGCAGCCTCCGCTGTAGCGGTTTTTTTATTGTTGCAGCGCACAAACAGGAAACATCCGGCGTCAATCCAGGCCAGAATAGAACGGACAACACTAAGGAGCGGTATGACTGAAACAGCACACACCGGGGTGAGCCATCGCCACTGGATACTGATCGCCGCAATGCTGGCGATGTTTATGGCGGCGATTGAGGTGACTATCGTCGCGACGGCCATGCCCACTATCGTGGCAGAACTGGGGGGATTTGCGCAATTTGGCTGGGTTTTTTCCGTTTACCTGCTGACCCAGGCGGTCAGCGTGCCGCTTTACGGCAGGCTCGCCGATTTATGGGGCAGGAAACGCGTCTTCTTTATGGGCACGTCGCTGTTCCTTATCGGCTCGGTGCTGTGCGGGTTCGCGCCCAATATGAGCTGGCTGATCCTTTTTCGTGCCGTACAGGGGCTGGGCGCGGGGGCAATTATGCCGCTGACGGCGACCATTATTGCTGACGTCTACTCGCCGAAAGAACGAGCGGGCATCCAGGGCTGGCTGTCCAGCGTCTGGGGCGTGGCGGCAGTAGTAGGGCCCCTCACCGGCGCCTGGATAGTGGCACA
>DOOK01000030.1 GCA_003512805.1 Erwinia sp.
CAGGGCGAGGTGATCATGCCTGGCTACAAGTACAACCTGGCCGATATCAATGCGGTTATCGCACTGGTTCACCTGGGCAAACTGCGACAGCTGAACGCCCGCCGTACGGAAATAGCTGAACGCTATTTACGGGAGCTGGCCGACACGCCGTTTCTGCCGCTTAGTCATCCCGCCTGGGCGCATCAGCATGCCTGGCATCTGTTTATCATTCGCGTTGATGAAGCCCGTTGCGGCCTTAACCGCGATGCGCTGATGCAGGCGCTGAAAGAGCGGAACATCGGCACCGGCCTGCATTTCAGAGCCGCGCATACGCAAAAATATTATCGCGAACGCTTTCCGGATCTCACTTTACCCGTCACGGAGTGGAATTCAGACCGCATCTGCTCAATCCCTCTGTTCCCGACCATGAGCGACGAGGACGTCGAGCGCGTCATTACCGCGCTGCATGACATCGCTGAGAAATATCATGCCTGATCAATCTATTAAAAAAGTTTCAGTTGTTATTCCTGTCTATAACGAGCAGGAAAGCCTGCCGGAATTGATTCGCCGTACGCGGGCAGCCTGCGCGATGCTGTCTCAGGATCACGAAATTTTACTGGTAGATGACGGAAGTAGCGATCGTTCGGCAGAACTGTTGATTGCGGCAGCCGAAGAACCGGCCAGCCATATCGTGGCCGTGTTGCTGAACCGTAATTATGGTCAACATTCAGCCATTATGGCGGGATTCAGCCACGTTAGCGGCGATTTGATTATCACGTTGGATGCGGATTTACAGAATCCGCCGGAAGAGATCCCTCTGCTGGTGGCGAAAGCGGAGGAGGGCTACGACGTCGTCGGCACCGTAAGGCAAAATCGCCAGGACAGCTGGTTTCGTAAAAAAGCCTCACGGCTGATTAATCACCTTATCCAGCGAGCAACGGGTAAGGCGATGGGGGATTATGGCTGCATGTTGCGAGCCTATCGTCGCCATATTATTGACGCCATGCTCCACTGCCATGAACGCAGCACCTTTATCCCCATTCTGGCAAACACCTTTGCGCGCCGGACGATTGAAATCCCCGTGCTGCACGCGGAGCGTGAGTTCGGCGACTCCAAATACAGCCTGATGCGCCTGATTAATCTTATGTATGACCTGGTCACCTGCCTGACCACCACGCCACTGCGTATGCTCAGCGTGGTAGGCAGCATGATTGCGCTGCTTGGCTTCGCTTTTTCGCTTTTACTGATTTTGCTGCGCCTGTTCTTCGGTCCGGTATGGGCCGCTGACGGTGTATTTATGCTGTTCGCCGTCCTGTTCATTTTTATTGGTGCTCAGTTCGTTGGCATGGGGCTGCTGGGTGAATATATCGGCCGCATCTACAACGATGTACGCGCTCGTCCCCGTTATTTTGTACAGCGTGTAGTGAACGCCTCTCCATCGATTCCCGTTAAGGATAATAAAGAATGAAGACAGTTGTTTTTGCCTACCACGATATGGGATGTATCGGGATCAACGCCCTGATTAATGCGGGTTATAAAATTGAAGCAATTTTTACCCATACCGACGCCACGAGTGAAAATCATTTTTTTGGTTCAGTAGCGCGCCTGGCGGCGGAGCAGGGGATCCCGGTTTTCGCGCCGGATGAGGTTAATCACCCTCTGTGGGTCGATCGTATCGGGGCAATGGCGCCGGATATCATCTTCTCTTTTTATTATCGCAACCTGCTTTGTGACGCGATCTTAAACAGTGCTCGTGTCGGTTCGTTCAACCTGCACGGTTCCCTGTTGCCGAAATATCGCGGCCGCGCACCGCTTAACTGGGTTCTGGTTAACGGTGAAACGGAAACCGGCGTAACGCTGCACCGCATGACCGGACGGGCCGATGCCGGCGCGATTATCGCGCAGAAGAAAGTGGGCATTACACCAGAAGAGACCGCGCTGACGCTGCACCGCAAGCTGAATGAGGCAGCGCAAGCCCTGTTGGCAGACTGCCTGCCGCTGCTAAAAGAGGGGCAGGCCTCGGAGTGGCCTCAGGATGAAAGTCAGGCCAGCCGTTTCGGTCGTCGCCAGCCGGAAGATGGACGTATCGACTGGACGCAACCGGCGGAAACCCTCAATAACCTGGTGCGGGCGGTGACCGATCCCTGGCCGGGCGCGTTCGGTTACGTAGGCTCGACGAAATTTATCGTGTGGAAAAGCCGGGTACGCCACGATTTGCCTGCCGCCAAAGCCGGTACGGTGCTGTCCGTCGCGCCGCTGGTGGTGGCCTGTGGCGAGCAGGCGCTGGAGATAATGGCGGGCCAGAGCGAAAACGGCGTCTGGATGCAGGGCTCACAGCTGGCGCAAACGCTGGGACTGGTAAAAAGCGCGCTGCTAAGCAGCCAGAGTGTTTCCGTAATAAAACGGCGCACCCGCGTGCTCATCCTTGGCGTTAACGGGTTTATTGGCAACCATTTGACCGAACGTCTGCTGAAGGATGAGAACTTTGACGTTTTTGGGCTGGATATCGGTTCCGACGCGATTGGCCGGTTTATCGGGCATCCGCGCTTTCAGTTTGTGGAGGGCGATATCAGCATCCACTCCGAATGGATTGAATACCACATTAAAAAATGCGACGTGGTGCTGCCACTGGTCGCTATAGCGACGCCGATTGAATATACGCGTAATCCTCTGCGGGTATTTGAACTCGATTTCGAAGAGAACCTGAAGATTATTCGTGACTGCGTAAAATACAAAAAGCGTATTATTTTTCCTTCCACCTCTGAAGTGTATGGCATGTGCACCGACGAGAAATTCGACGAAGATCATTCCAACCTGGTGGTCGGACCGATTAATAAGCAGCGTTGGATTTATTCCGTCTCCAAGCAGTTACTGGACAGGGTTATCTGGGCTTACGGCGATAAAGAGGGATTGCGCTTTACGCTGTTCAGACCGTTTAACTGGATGGGGCCGCGCCTGGACAACCTGAATGCGGCCCGTATCGGCAGCTCGCGCGCCATTACCCAGCTCATTCTTAATCTGGTAGAAGGATCGCCGATAAAACTGATCGATGGCGGCAGGCAAAAACGCTGCTTTACCGATATCAGCGACGGTGTGGAAGCGCTGTTCCGCATTATTGAGAATAAAAACGGCAACTGCGACGGGCAGATTATTAATATCGGCAATCCCGATAATGAAGCCAGCATCAAAGAACTGGCCGAGCAGCTGCTGGCCAGCTTTGACCGCCACCCGCTGCGCGACAGCTTCCCGCCGTTTGCCGGCTTCCGCGAAGTCGAAAGCAGTAGCTATTACGGTAAAGGGTACCAGGATGTGGAGCACCGTAAACCAGCAATCCGCAACGCGCACCGCCTCCTGAACTGGCACCCGGAAGTGAAAATGGAGCAAACCATTGACGCCACGCTGGACTTCTTTTTACGCACGGTAGAAGGTGTGGATGCGCAAAAATGAAAAAAGTGGGCCTTCGTATTGATGTAGACACGTGGCGCGGTACGCGGAAAGGCGTACCGGAACTGCTGGCTATTCTCGATGCCCACCAGATACGCGCGAGTTTTTTCTTCAGCGTCGGCCCGGATAATATGGGGCGCCATTTATGGCGCCTGCTAAAACCGAAATTCCTGTGGAAAATGCTGCGTTCTGATGCCGCCTCGCTGTATGGCTGGGATATTTTACTGGCGGGTACGGCGTGGCCGGGCAGGAAGATCGGTAAGGGCCTGGCGGAGATCGTGCGCTCGACCGCGGATCGTCATGAGATCGGGCTGCATGCCTGGGATCATTTTGCCTGGCAAACCTGGGCAGGCGTCTGGTCTTCGCAGCAGCTGACCTGGCAAATCCAGGCCGGAGAGGCAGCCCTGCGGGAAATTATCGGGCAGCCGGTAACCTGCTCTGCCGTGGCGGGCTGGCGGGCAGACCAGCGTATCGTTGAGGCGAAAGAACCTTTTCATTTTCGTTACAACAGCGACTGCCGTGGAACGGCGCCTTTTCTACCGCGCCTGGCCAATGGCGAGCCGGGGACGGTACAGATCCCGGTCACGCTGCCAACCTGGGATGAAGTAGCAGGAACCGCGGTCAAAAAGGAGGAGTGGAATGCTTTTATTATTGACCGTATTAAAAAGGATAGAGGCACCCCCGTTTATACCATTCACGCTGAAGTGGAAGGCATAGCCATGAGCAAAATGTTCAGCGAGCTGCTGACGCTGGCAAAGCAGGAAGGAATCCATTTCTGTCCACTAGGCGACTTATTGCCTGAGGACCTTTTTACGCTGCCGATGGGAAAAATTGTCAGGGGCAGCCTGCCCGGTCGCGAAGGGTGGTTAGGTTGCCAACAACCAGTGGGATAATGTAATGAAACTGATGAGAAACGGCGTTCTCTTGCTGATGCTTTTTGGCCTGTATTATCTGGTGCCGCTGACCTCGCGCGCGCTCTGGCAGCCCGACGAATCACGCTATGCGGAAATCAGCCGGGAAATGCTGGCGACCGGCAGCTGGGTGGTGCCGCATTTCCTTGACCTGCGCTATTTTGAAAAACCGGTCATGGGCTACTGGATTAATAACCTCAGCCAGCTGATCTTTGGCCATAACAACTTTGGCGTGCGGTTTGGCTCGGTCTTCTCGATCACGCTGACGGCACTGTTGCTGTACTGGCTTACGCTACGGATCTGGCGCGATCGCACCACGGCGCGGATGGCGAGCACGATCTTTCTTACCAGCCTGTTGGTCTATGGCGTCGGGACTTATGCCGTACTCGATCCCGCGATTACGCTATGGCTGGTGGCAACGATGTGCGCCTGCTGGCTGGCAATGGAAGCCCCCACGAGCGTCAAAAAAGCGATAGCCTGGCTGCTGGTTGGAGGCGCCTGCGGAATGGGGCTGATGACCAAAGGTTTTCTGGCGCTCGCCGTGCCGGTGGTGGCGCTTCTGCCGTGGATCCTTTATCAGCAGCGTCTGAAAGAGACGGTAGCCTGGGCCGGGCTGGCCGTGGCGGGGGCAGTGGTCATTACCGCGCCCTGGGCTATAGCTATCGCGCAGCGCGAACCCGATTTTTGGCACTATTTTTTCTGGGTCGAACATATCCAACGGTTTGCTGAAGAAAATGCACAGCACAAGGCGCCGTTCTGGTATTACCTGCCGGTAGTGTTAGCAGGTAGCCTCCCCTGGCTGGCCCTGCTGCCCGGCGCCCTGCGCGGCGGCTGGCAGGCGCGCCGACAGGAGGCGGGCGCCCTTTATTTACTGAGCTGGCTAATCATGCCGCTGCTGTTTTTCAGCGTAGCGAAAGGCAAGTTGCTCACCTATATTTTGCCATGCTTCGCACCGCTGGCGGCGTTGATGGCCAGAGAGGCCGTGCGCCTGGCAAGAGTAAACGGCAGGGCACTGCGTCTTAACGGCTGGATAAACCTGGCGTTTGGCCTGCTTTGTACGCTGGTAGTGGTGGTTTTTCTGGCTCCCTGGGGCGTGGCGAAGCATCCACTTTTTGCCGCACATGAACAGCTAAAAGCGGTGCTGGCCGCCGTGATTTTTCTGTTCTGGGCGGGCTGCGGGCTGGTAACTCTGTCTGCGCCGTCACAGCGCTGGGCATGGGCGGCCTGTGCGCCGTTGGCGCTGGCGCTGCTGTTCGGCATGGTCATTCCCGACAGGATCCGCGATGCCAAACAGCCGCAGGTATTCATTCGCGATATGAAAAGCCAGATAGCGCCAAGCCGTTACGTGCTGGCGAACAATCCCGGCCTCGCGTCCGGCCTTGCCTGGGAACTGCAGCGCAGCGATATCCTGCTTTATGAGCAGCCGGGCGAAGTACAGTACGGTCTCCGTTATGCAGATGCCCGAGGGAAGTTTATCCCTCAGGAAGATTTTGCCGCGTGGCTGGCGCAGCACCGTCGTGAAGGCAGCGTGACGCTGGTAATGGTGATGTCGCGCAATAATGAAAATACGGATGCCGAAGTGCCGCAGGCCGATACCCGCTACCAGCGCGGCCGGTTAGTTATCTACCAATATAGCCAGCAGCCATGAGTACGCTGCTGATCCTGTTCAGCAGCCTGCTGAGCTGCGCCGGACAGCTTTGTCAGAAGCAGGCCGCCCAGCATGGCCTGCTAAAGGGGAAAAGGCACCTGCTGTTTTGGCTTGGGTTGAGCGTGCTGCTGCTCGGCTGTGCCATGCTGGTCTGGCTGCGGGTGTTGCAGCTGGTGCCGGTCGGCGTGGCGTATCCCATGCTGAGCCTGAATTTTATTTTTATTGTGCTGGCAGCTCGCTGGTTGTGGCAGGAAGTCGTACCGCTTCGCCACTGGCTGGGCGTCTTGATGATAGTTGCCGGTGTGGCCGTCATGGGGATCTACGCCTGATGGGCCTGCTACTGGCTGTATGCAGTATTTTGTTGGTCAGCGCGGCGCAGCTGCTGATGCGCTGGTCGCTGGTCACTTTACCCGCCGCCAGTGACGCCGCCGCCTTTTTCTCCGCATTACGGGCTTTGCCGCCCGGTGCATGGGGGCTGGCAGCTGGCCTACTGGCCTATGCGCTCTCTATGCTCTGCTGGTTACTGGCGCTAAGACGAATAGCGCTCAGCAAAATTTATCCGCTGCTGAGCATCAGTTATGTGCTGGTCTGGTGCGCAGCGCTGTTTCTGCCTGCTTTTAATGAGACTTTTCGCTGGGGAAAACTGCTGGGCGTTTTGCTCATCCTCGGCGGCCTGCTGCTGATTGGCTGGCCACAAAAGACAAAGCCCGCCAAATGAAAAGACAGGCTGGTCGGTAAACGGTATAGTCAGCCTCGCTTATTTTTTGAAGGAGAGATGGCATGATTCGCCGCTGGCTTTTACTGGCTTCCCTGACTGTTTCTGCGGGTGCCGCCGCAACTACTTATCCGTTGCAGATTACCGACATGGATAATCAAACCATCACCCTGCGCAAAGAGCCGCAGCACATCATTTTGCAGGATGGTCGCGATATTATGGCGCTGGCCCTGCTTGACCGTGAAAATCCCTTCCGTCGCGTGGTGGCCTGGAACAATCTGCCGAAAAAGCAGGACCCGCAAACCTGGGCGTTACTGAGTAAAACCTGGCCGGAAGCGGCTAAGATCATCGATATGGGCTTCAACGATCAGGGACAGGTGGATCTGGAAAGCGTGGTGGCCCAACAGCCGGATCTGATGATTGCCCAGCTGCGCGGCAAAGCGGCGCTGGAGCAAACCGGCGTGCTGGCTACGCTTCAGCGCCTGCATATTCCGGTTATGTTTATCGATTATGAGCTGCATCCGGTACAGAACACGGCTAACAGCATTACGCTGTTGGGCAAAGTGCTGAATCAGGAGCAGCGTGCAAAAGCCTATACGGACTTTTACCAGCAGCATCTGGATGCCATGCAGCAAACCATCGGCAAAATTGCTAAAAAACCCACGGTCTTTATCGAGCCTATTGCCGGTAACTCGGACAGCTGCTGCTTTACGCACGGTCATAACGGCTGGGGCGGCCTGGTAGAAGCCGTTGGCGGTAAAAATATTGGCTCGACGCTGCTGCCGGGATCGTCAGGCTTTGTGGCGCTGGAGAAGATTATTGCCATGAAGCCAGACGTTTATATTATGTCCGGTTCGAAACGGCCAAATAAAAACGTGCTGCCGTTTGGTTACAATGCCTCGACCCAGGACGTGAAAGCGACCTTTACCACGCTGGTTAATCGCAACGGATTACAGCAGATTGCGCCGGTGCAGCAGGGCAGGGCGTATGGGGTTTATCATCATTTCTATAATCATCCTTATAATATTATCGGGATGGAAATTCTGGCGCGCGATCTTTATCCGCAGTCGTTTAGCAAGATGGATCCTGTCGCGGATTTCCATCAAATCATTACGCGTTTCACTAAACTGCCGGATGCGCCCGTTGTGCTCAGCTATTCCGCCACTCAGCAATAATCCGTTCGGGCGGCCTGAGCCGCCCCTTTCAGGCCGACCATGCCCGCTTTAACACCTTTACTCGATGTGCATCATATCAGCTATAGCCCACACCAGACCGGGCTGCTTGCTCCCGTCTCGTTCCAGCTGAACGCAGGGGAACAGCTCTACCTGACTGGCCCTTCCGGCAGCGGTAAAAGTACGCTGTTAAAGATTATCGCCTCACTGCTGGAACCCACAACCGGCACCCTGATGTATAAGGGCGATCCTGTCGCGAACCTTAAGCCGGAACAGTATCGCCGTGAGGTTTCTTACTGCTTCCAGTCACCGACGCTGTTTGGTGAAACGGTATGGGATAATCTTGCGCTACCCTGGCATATCCGGCAGCAGAAAGCAGATCCCGCTCTGCTGCGACGCTGGTTGGAAAAAGTCCGCCTGCCGGGCGATCTGCTGGATAAAAACATCAGCCTGCTTTCCGGCGGCGAAAAGCTGCGGGTGGCCTTACTGCGCAATCTGCAGTTTCTGCCGGCTATCCTGCTACTGGACGAGATTACCAGCGCGCTGGACGAAGAAAATAAGCAGGGAATAGGCGAGCTGATTGACGATATGGCAAAACAGCAGGGCACGGCGGTTATTTGGATCACGCACGATAAAATGGAAATCGAACGGGCGCCGCGGCTACTCACCCTGACTGCCCCTGCCAGGAGCGAAAATGAGCCAGCATAATATTACCAACGAATCGCTGCTGTTAGCGCTGGCACTGGTGCTGGTGGCGCTGGTGGTCAGTAAGAAAGAGAAGCTGGGGCTGGAGAAGGATATTCTCTGGAGCATTACGCGGGCCGTGGTGCAACTGATCGCGGTTGGCTACGTGCTGAAATATATATTCAATATGGCTAACGGCTGGCTCACCGCCACGATGGTGCTGTTTATTTGCGTCAACGCCGCGCTGAATGCCCGTAAGCGCAGCCGTAATATCGATAACGCTTTTATGCTTTCATTTGTCACCATTACTTTTAGCACCACGCTGACGCTGGTCGTCCTGCTGTTGAGTAAAGCGATTGCCTTTGTCCCGATGCAGGTTATCCCGATCACCGGCATGATAGCCGGTAATGCGATGGTGGCCGTTGGGCTGTGCTACAGCAATCTGAACCAGCGCTTTAGCGATAACCGCCAGCAAATTCTGGAAATGCTCAGTCTTGGGGCGCCGGTAAAAACGGCCTCGGCAAAGTTGGTTCGCGACAGTATTCGTGCGGCAATGATCCCCACCGTGGATGCGGCGAAAACCGTGGGCCTGGTGAGCCTGCCGGGGATGATGTCCGGGTTGATCTTTGCCGGTATCGATCCGATAAAAGCGATTAAATATCAGATTATGGTGACGTTTATGCTGTTGGGTACGGCGAGCGTCGCCACGATTATGGCGGCTTGGCTGGCTTACCGGCGCTTTTTTACCGCGCGGGCGCAGCTGAAAGAAGGGAAGGCGTAAGGCGGGCACCAGGGCCCGCCTGACCATCAGAAGTTAATGGTTGCCGTCACGCCGCCAATAAAGGCGTCTTTGACTTCACTGACTGCACCCGGTGAAGCAACATATTGCAGGTTAGGACGCAGGTTCATCCAGTTAGTTACGTGAGCGTTGTAGTAAATCTCATAGTTGTATTCCGAACCGCTCTGAATGGGCAGATAGGTTGGATTGTCATAATCGTTGACGCCGTTTTCCCGGTTAGTCTGGCGCAGCATTTTGCCGTAGTCATCATTGACGTGAATACGCGCCGCGCCGATACCGATTTCATCTTCCGTACGGGCATCAAACGGCCCGGTCCAGACCAACGCCAGCGACTGGTAATTATCGGTTTTAGAGGTTTTGTGATCGTTCATCACGCCCTGGGCCACAATGCTCAGACCGCGCTTGTTATCGCCGCCCATCGTTGTCAACTGTTGCTGTAACAGCAGATAGCCACCGTAGGCATGGTTATCTTCGCCGTACTGACCGTTGCTGTAAGAACTGTAGTTATCGCCCTTCACTGAAGAGTAATACAGGCCGACGCGGTAGTTGCCGGCCAGGTTCTCTGCGCCAAACTTAGGCTGCCAGCCCAGCTCTACCGGTACCAGGTTGCCTTCGGTATGGCCTGCATCCAGCCGGAAACCGTTGCCGGTATTGTAATTGGACGCGGTCTGGTTATAGAAGCCGACCTGCAGGAAGACTTCTGGCGTGAAGTTCAGCTTCACGCGGCCACCCCACTGGGAGACCGGCCAGTTATACCAGCGATCGCCGCGCCAGTTACCGGCCTGACCGCCACCAAATGCCAGGTTCTGGAACTTGCTCGGCCAGCTGTCAAAGTCCTCGCCCACGGTCACGCGGCCCGCTTTGACTTCTACCGTGTGGTCGAAGAAGCCTTTATTCAGCCAGAACTGCGTCAGACGCCAGGTTTGCCCGCGTCCCCATACTTCCTGCACGGAGGAAAGACCGCCAGAACGCGGATCGTTAATATATTGCGTCAGATCCTGGCCGTTACGGCTGGTGATGGTTGCTTGGAACTGGGTATCGGTCCAGTTAAGCAGCTTTTCCAGATCCAGCGTGGTGCCGAAGCCCCACTGATCGGTATAGCGTGCGGAGGTAGACTGGTTATAGCCGCCGGAGAAATTACTGGCAGATTCCATGGTGTAGTTAACCTGGAACTGCACGCCATCCTGCTCAAGCTGGCTACGGTTGCCGCCCCAGTCGCCAAAGGCGTAAGGCGAGTCGATGCTGAGCGGTGCGTAGTCCGCCAGCGCCTGGCCGGAGGCCAGCAGTAATCCAACACCACAGAACGCCACTGTTCTTTTCAAGGTGGATTCGCTTTTCATAATGGGAAACCCTGTTTTAGTGATAGCGCTGCGTCTCCAAGGGCGGAAACGCGGTCGCGGCCATCATGCTTTTATCAGCATTATCTCCGGCACAATGCGTACAGTAACGAGGAAACGGCTGACTAAAGACGGGAGCGATGGCCTGTTCGGCAGAATGAAAGCACTAATTTGGAATAATATTGTTATAAATAGTGCTGAATATGTTTTAGTTTTGCTAAAAAGCGGTGCAGATCACGGTTTACACAGGGGGGGCGGGCAGGGGCGGGATAAAAATCAAACGGCGTGGCGGATTAACAGGCAAAAAAAAGGCCGGATAACCGGCCCTCATGCAGTCACGTTACGCGACTAGCGGCGACCAAAAATCTTCGCGGCAAGGAAGCCCACGCCCGCGGCAATCGCCAGCGAAACGAAAGGGGCGTCCTGCGTTTTAGTCTTCACGCAGTCAATCGCATCGTCAACGGCGTACGAAGCTTTAGCTGCGCCCTGGCGAACTTTGCCCTTAAACTCATGCTCCGGAGACTCGGCAGCCTTACCAAACTGCTCCTGGCCTTTGCCCAGCGCTTCTTCGGCTTTATCGTTAGCTTTATCTAGTAGACTCATAGTGCCTCCTTCTTGATGACATGATTTCCTCATGAGAAATTAAAGCATAGACCATCAGCACAGGCTTGCCGCTGCGGTTGTGTGTAAATTTATGAATGATGTAAAGAAAAAGCAGCAAACGGCTCGGAGAATTCTTAACCTGGCCTGCACGGAACGCCGCCCATAAAAAAGCCCACGGCAGGCGTGGGCTTTTAAACAACCGGCAATCAGAGTATCAGTGTGACTTCATGCCAGCTGCGGTCATCATAAAGCGAAACAGCGTCGCCACAACGCCAAGCGCCAGGACACTACCTGCATAAATGACGGCCAGCCACAGGAGACGTTTCCACACCGGGAGCTTAGGCACTTGCTGAGTTTCAACCATACTATCCTCCGATAAACCGTTATTAATGGTAATGCTCTTCCGGTTTGATCTTGCCGCGGAACACGTAGTAGCTCCAGAAGGTATAGAACAGGATAACCGGGATAATCAACAGGCCGCCAACCAGCATGAAGCCCTGGCTCTGCGGCGGTGAGGCTGCCATCCAGATGGTGATGTGTGGCGGAATAATGTTTGGCCACACGCTAATCCCCAGTCCGGTAAAGCCCAGGAAAACCAGCGCCAGCGTCAGCAGGAACGGCGAGTAGTGCGCATGACGTTTCAAAGCACGCAGCAACGCCAGGGAAGCTACCAGCACCAGCACCGGTACCGGCAGGAACCAGAACAGGTTAGGCAACGTAAACCAGCGATGCATAATGTCGGCATGCTCCAGCGGCGTCCACACGCTGACGATAGCGATAATCACCAGCAGCAGCAGCAGCAGGGGCTTGGTAATCGCGGTCATTTTGCGATGCAGCTCGTTTTCGGTTTTCATGATAAGCCAGGTGCTGCCCAGCAGCGCGTACGCCACGACCAGACCCAGACCACAGAACAGCGAGAACGGCGTCAGCCACAGCAGCTCCGGGCCGCTGTAGGCGCGGTTGGTCACTTCGAAACCGTTGATAAAGGTGCCCAGCACCACGCCCTGGCTGAAGGTCGCCAGGAACGAACCAAAGATAAAGGACTTGTCCCAGAACGGACGGTGGACTTCTGTCGCCTTAAAGCGGAATTCAAAAGCCACGCCGCGGAAGATCAACCCAATCAGCATCAGCGTAAGCGGGATAGAAAGCGCATCCAGAATCACCGCATAGGCCAGCGGGAAGGCGCCATACAGCGCCGCACCGCCCAGCACCAGCCAGGTTTCGTTACCGTCCCAGACCGGCGCGACGGTATTCACCATCATGTCGCGCTCGCCAGCATCTTTATTGAACGGAAACAGAATACCGATACCCAGATCGAATCCGTCCATCACGATATACATCAGCGTCGAGAAGACGATGATGGTGAACCAGATAATAGAAGTATCAATGCCCACTTTATTTATCCTTTTCCGGCGCGTTTAACTTTTCTTTCACGGCAGACAGAGGACGTGCCTGCGTATGACGTGTACCCGGGCCGCCTTCTGGTTCATCATGGCCTTCGCCCTGTTTTGGCCCTTTCTTGATCAGGTTAAACAGATAGATATAGCCTACGCCGAACACCGACGAATAAACCAAAATAAAGGCGATCAGGCTGATGCTCATGTGCATTTCGCCGTGTGCCGATACCGCGTCTTTGGTACGCAGCAGGCCATAGACCACCCACGGCTGACGGCCAATTTCCGTTGTGAACCAGCCCGCCAGCAGTGCGATCAGGCCGGAAGGCCCCATCAGCAGGGCGAACCACAGGAACGGACGTGAGGTATAAAGGCGCTTACGATAACGCAACCACAGGCTAACCACGCCCAGCGTGATCATCAGCATGCCCAGACCGGCCATTACGCGGAATGACCAGAACACGATCAGCGAGTCAGGACGATCTTCTTTCGGGAAGGTCTTCAACGCTGGTACCTGTTTGTCCAGGCTGTGCGTCAGGATCAGGCTGCCCAGATAAGGAATTTCCACTGCGTATTTGGTTCTCTCGTGCTCCATATCCGGAATACCGAACAGGATCAGCGGAGTGGGTTCACCCGGTGGGTTTTCCCAGTGGCCTTCAATTGCGGCAATTTTTGCCGGCTGATGCTCAAGCGTATTCAGACCGTGGGCGTCGCCCAATACGGCCTGAATTGGCGAAACAATCAGCGCCATCCACAGGGCCATAGAGAGCATTTTACGGATGGCCGGCGTATCGTTCTTACGCAGTAAATGCCAGGCCGCAGAGGAGCCCACAAAGAAGGCGCTCGCCAGGAAAGCCGCCGTGGACATATGTAGCAGTCGGAACGGGAAGGACGGGTTAAAGACAATCTTGAACCAGTCTACCGGTACCACCAGCCCATCCTGAATCGCATAGCCCTGCGGGGTTTGCATCCAGCTGTTAGAGGCGAGGATCCAGAAAGTAGAGATAATGGTGCCCAGTGCCACCATGCAGGTCGCAAAGAAGTGCAGGCCCGGACCCACGCGGTTCCAGCCAAACAGCATCACGCCCAGGAAGCCCGCTTCCAGGAAGAACGCGGTAAGCACTTCATAGGTCAGCAACGGACCGGTGATGCTCCCTGCAAACTGCGAGAAGCCGCTCCAGTTAGTGCCGAACTGGTACGCCATCACCAGGCCGGACACCACGCCCATACCAAAGTTAACGGCGAAGATTTTCGACCAGAAGTGATACAGGTCGCGATAATCTTCGTTTTTCGTTTTCAGCCACAGACCTTCCAGCACCGCCAAAAAGCTGGCGAGCCCGATGGTGATGGCCGGGAAGATAATGTGGAAGGAAACGGTAAACGCGAACTGTATCCTCGCCAGGTGGAACGCATCTAATCCAAACATTGCTGACCTCGATCTGACATAAACTGCCTTTCTTTTTTATTTACCGCACGTTAACAATAGAGCTGCCAGGCAGTCCGTGTTTATACGGTTATTTCAACGAAGTTTGATCCTGAGACCAAATCGGGAGAAGGAGTAGCAACAGTAATCGGAATCTCAGATATAACAGCATGGATCTTTGCGATGAATTGTTTCACCGCCACGTTAAATTATTGACTCATAGTGTTAAACTATAATTACCTGTTGCTACATTTATGTAAAAATAATGTGCTTTTCGGCGCGTGAGAACGTTTTCACGGTTTTTTGACGCCGGCCCCAATAAACAGCGCATTAATCTTTTTATTTATAATAGCCCTTAGCACAGAAACTTAACAGAATATCAATCCCGCGAATAAACGCACAAATTGGAAATTAAACGGCTGATTAACATCCCTGTAGAAGGTAATGTTATTTTTATGTTGCCAGTAGGGTTTCTGAGATTTAAAAATTGCATAAAAGTTTGTTATCGCCCGGCAGACAGTAACCCAGGACAATCCTCTCTTGCGCAAAGCAATGTAAATGTTAAACCAGAAAGACGCACTTTGATGCATCGTGAATTATCTTGTTACATAATCTCTCTCATTAACTCAAATTTTTTTGTTGCAGGTCAAACGTAATGGCGAAAAAGTGTGCGTATGGATTTGCTGCGGAAAAAAGAAAATGATGGCGGAATTATCAACATTATGGCCAGTGTACCTGGCTTATCTGCTGGGCACGCTGAGTCCCGGCCCCAGCAACCTGGCCATTATCAGCGTGGCGATGCGACAGGGCAGGCGGCCCGCGCTGGCACTGGCGGCTGGGGTTGTCAGTGGGTCGCTGTGCTGGGCGATACTGGCAGCGTGTGGCATAAGCACGCTCCTGCTCGCCTGGTCGAAAGCGCTGATTGCAATCAAGTTTATTG
>DOOK01000159.1 GCA_003512805.1 Erwinia sp.
GCTTTTGGCCTGATTTGCTGGCTGGTTGGCCGGGACGGTGGTAACAAAATTTACGGACATGAACGCGTCGGACAGGACGGTAAGAAGTTTAAATGCCTGAAGTTTCGCTCAATGGTGACCAATTCGAAAGAAGTCCTGGAAGAGTTGTTGGCGACCAGTGCCGAAGCGCGAGCCGAATGGGATAAAGACTTTAAGTTGAAAAACGATCCGCGCGTCACGAAAATTGGTGCTTTCCTGCGTAAAACCAGCCTGGACGAGCTGCCTCAGCTGTGGAACGTTATTCGTGGCGAGATGAGCCTGGTGGGGCCGCGTCCGGTGATTGAAGCCGAGCTGGAGCGCTACGCGGGCGATGTCGATTATTATCTGATGGCCAAGCCCGGCATGACCGGCCTGTGGCAGGTCAGCGGTCGTAACGATATCGACTACGATACGCGCGTCTACTTCGACTCCTGGTATGTGAAAAACTGGGCGCTGTGGACTGATATTGCCATTCTGTTTAAAACCGCTGGTGTAGTGCTGCGTCGCGACGGCGCCTACTAAGCTAAGATCCGGGGCGGTCGCTGCGGCACCGCCCCATAAGTTTTTCTTTTCTTTTCTCCCCGTTATCACTACTCTGTGCGGCTTGCTTTTTTTACTGGACGTCGCCGCCCCGATGCAAAAATTCACCTTACTTCTTCTCAGCCTGGTTCTGTTAGCGCCGCTTGGCATCGATCTCTATTTGCCGACGCTACCCGATATCGCGCTGGGGCTGAATACGCCGGTCAGCACCGTGCAAACCACTATCCCGCTATTTCTGCTGGTGATGGGCCTGGGGCAAATTGTTGCCGGTCCGCTGGTGGACAACCTGGGCAGGAAGCCTGTGGCCCTGGCCGGTCTGCTGCTGTATGTGGTCGGTAGCGTTCTGGCCGCCACGGCTGAAAGCTGGCCGCAATTCCTTTGCGCGCGCGTGGTACAAGGCTGCGCCGTCTGCTGTACCGCAGTGGTGGCTTTTAGTGGCGTGCGCGACCGGCTTGACGGTGACGATGCTGCTCGTGCCTACGGCTTTCTGAACGGTGCCCTGAATATTGTTCCGGCGCTGGCACCGATGCTGGGCGGGTTCCTTGCCGAGGCCTTTGGTTGGCGCGCACCTTTCTGGTTTTTAACCGCTTACGCGGTCGTGATTGGCCTGCTGGTCATTTTCTTTTTACCGGAAACCCGTCCGGCAGGCACGCTGGCCGTAAAGGGAATACCGCTACGTCAATACTGGCAAATCCTGCGGCAACCACGCTTCCTGGCTTTTGCCTTTGCTAACGCGGGCGCACTGGGTATGGTGCTGACTTACGTCTCGCTCGCGCCGCAGGTATTAATGACCGAGGGCCAGCTCTCCGCGCTGCAGTTCTCCGTTGCTTTTGGCGCCAACGGCTTCTGGATAATGTTGGTGAGCGTGCTGGTCAACAAAATGATCCGCAAGCTGGGACGCCCGATTTGTCTGGCAACGGGCTGCGTGGCGATGACGTTGGGTGCGATAATGCTGATGGGCGGCGTGCTGCTGCTCCCGGCCGCATGGCAGCAGCACTGGGCGCTCTATATGCTGCCCGTGGCGGTATCCGTGGCGGGTCTGGCTTTTACTGTCGGCCCGGCCACCAGCTATGCACTGGAGCCTTATCAGAAACAGGCGGGCGTTGCATCGGCACTGGCGGGCTTTATCCAGATGGCCGGCGGCGCTTCTGGTGGATTGCTGGCCATGGCACTGCCGCTGGCGGAGAAATCTTCACTGGCGCTGATGATGGTTGCAGGCGCACTCCTGACGGGAACGGCCTGGTATTACAGTAAAAAAGTGCGCGGCACGCTGACCGCGCTTTAGCCTCAAATAACGTTTACCGGTACGCGGGGCGCGAGCGCGCACATCAGCTCGTAACCTACCGTACCGGCAGCTTTAGCTACCTCGTCGATTTTGATGTTATTGCCCCACATCTCTACCTGGCTGCCGATGCCCGCCTGCTGACAGGGCGTCAGGTCCACCGTAATCATATCCATTGATACCGCCCCGACAAGCTGCGTTCTGACCCCGTCCACCCACACCGGCGTGCCGGTGGGAGCGTGGCGCGGATAGCCATCAGCGTAGCCGCAGGCAACAATGCCAATACGCTGCTCGTCGCTGGCACGATAGCGTGCACCATACCCTACCGCATCCCCGTGTCTGAGTGACTGGACAGCAATGATCTCTCCGCTCAGCGTCATAGCGGGACGCAACCCGCTGCTGGCGACATCCTGCCAGTCACCGCTGGGCGATGCGCCATAAAGGATAATGCCTGGCCGAACCCAGTCATAATGCGTGTCGTCATGCCAAAGCGTGGCCGCCGAATTTGCCAGCGAGCGCGGGCAATCCAGCCCTTCTGCCGCCTGATTGATACGCCTCATCGGCTCCGTAATGCCCTCATTGCTTTCCGCTTCGGCAAAATGGGCCATCAGCGTCAGCTCCCCCACGTTGGGCAGCGTTTTTAGCTTCTGCCATACCTGCTGCACCAGCGAGGGCTGAAAACCAAGCCGGTTCATGCCGCTGTTCATTTTCAGGTAAATATCCAGCGGAGCGGAAAGCTTCGCTTTCGCCAACGCCTGAATCTGCCAGTTACTGTGCACGCTGGTGGTGAGCCGGTAGCGATCCAGAATGGGAAGCTCATCCGGATGGAAAAACCCTTCCAGCAGCAAAATGGGCTTATTCCAGCCGCTTTCGCGCAGCATAATGGCCTCTTCAAGATTCAGCAGCGCGAAGCCGTCTGTCTCTGACAGGCTTTGCCAGACGCGAGCAATACCGTGTCCGTAGGCATTGGCTTTTACTACCGACCAGACGTGCGAGCGGGGAGCAGCCTGGCGGACGACAGCCAGATTATGCCGCAACGCGCTGGTGTCGAGGGTTGCGACAATAGGACGAGACATAACTTCTCCTGTTATAAGCGGATAACTAGCGTGCGCCGTGCAGGATCGGGCCTGTAGCAGGCTGATAACCCGGCAGATAGCGCATTACCGATAAATCGTCAGCGGCAATCGCCGGAGCGCGTCCTGAGATAATATCAGAAAGCAGCTGCCCGGAGCCGCAGGCCATGGTCCAACCGAGCGTTCCGTGACCGGTATTCAGGTAAAGATTTTTAAACGGCGTACGGCCGACAATCGGCGTTCCGTCCGGCGTCATCGGCCGCAGCCCGGTCCAGAAAGTTGCCTGCGCAAGATCGCCGCCCTGCGGATAGAGATCCCGTACCACCATTTCCAGCGTTTCGCGTCTGGCGGGCAGCAGTTTTGTATTAAAGCCAACGATCTCCGCCATGCCACCCACGCGGATCCGGTTGTCAAAACGCGTAATCGCCACTTTGTAAGTTTCGTCCAGCACGGTGGATACCGGCGCCGCCTCAGGATGAGTAATCGGGATAGTCAGTGAATACCCTTTCAGCGGGTAGACGGGAATAGCCATCATACCGTTCAACAGCGAGGTGGAATAAGAGCCAAACGCCACAACATACGCGTCCGCCGTAACGACCTCAGCTCCGCATTTCACGCCGGCAATCTGATTATGTTCCTGTAACAGGGCGTCAACAGGTGTATTAAAGCGGAAAGTAACGCCTGCCGCCTTTGCCATCTCTGCCAGCTGTCGGGTAAACAGCTGACAGTCACCGGTCTCATCATTAGGCAAGCGCAGACCGCCGGTTAACAGATGTTTTGTCGCCGCCAGCGCGGGTTCCGCCTCGGCCAGCTGGCTGGCTTCCAGCAGTTCATACGGCACCCCCGCCTCTTTTAATACCGCAATATCTTTGGTGGCGCTTTCAAATTGCTGCGCGGTACGGAACAGCTGCAGCGTACCGCCCTGCCGTCCTTCATAGGCGATGCCGGTCTGCTGACGTAGCGCTTTCATACAGTCACGACTGTATTCAGCAATACGTACCATGCGGCTTTTATTTTCCTGATAGTGACGCATATCGCAGTTACGCAGCATTTGCCACATCCACGCCAGCTGGAAACGACTGCCATCCGGCCGGATAGCCAGCGGTGCGTGGCGCTGAAACATCCATTTTATCGCCTTTAACGGCACGCCGGGCGCCGCCCAGGGTGCTGCATAGCCCGGGGAAATTTGTCCTGCGTTGCCTGCGCTGGTTTCCAGCGCCACGTCCGGTTGACGATCGATAACCGTCACCTCATGCCCACTTTGGGCCAGATACCAGGCGCTGGCTACACCCACTACGCCGCTTCCAAGAATGACAACTCGCATCGCTACTCCACCGCCGATTTTCATAGATGAATACACTGGATACATGCGGCCGCTGCGGTGAAAAAAGCTGCGGGAAGACAGCGGGCGCGATGTAACAATATTATTCTTCTTTTTTACCCTGGAGGGGAATAAAAACAAGGTGCCGGTGATAAATCGGAGTTTAATATTGCATTATTAAGAGCGGCAGCAGCAAATAACTGCACAGGCGGAATTTTCCTGCTTCCTCAGCAGAATATTATTACGCCGCACTTTCCGTCGTTATACAGGATATTATTCTGTCCTTATTATTATTTTTTGCGCTTTCCCTGACGTTAAAATGATTTTTCGACTTCGGCTCTATTTTCTGCCAAAGATTTCCATTGTATTCGCCTGAGCGATCGGAGAGAGTGAACTATCATTGAGTTACTGGCTTCAATTCCAGATCTGCTCCGACAGCGGCAGCGTCATGGCAGGTCATAATGAAAACGGATTTATGTCGCTACTGATGTAACGTCGAAAACCGGTTTTAAAAAAGGGGTGCGCTATGACGACTATCTTTGATGAGTCTGTAACGAACAGCCAACGGCTCAGCGACGGTCCCGACTGGACGTTCGATCTGCTGGACGTCTACCTTGAAGAGATTGACCGCGTCGCCAAACTCTATCGACTGGATACCTATCCTCATCAAATCGAAGTCATTACTTCGGAGCAGATGATGGATGCTTATTCCAGCGTCGGGATGCCAATCAACTACGCGCACTGGTCATTCGGTAAAAAGTTTATCGAAACCGAACAGCGTTATAAGCATGGCCAACAGGGCCTGGCTTATGAGATCGTCATCAACTCCAATCCCTGTATCGCCTATCTGATGGAAGAA
>DOOK01000158.1 GCA_003512805.1 Erwinia sp.
TGGTTTTTCACTGACTAAATCCGGGCTATGGACGGCAGTGACCGTGGTGGGCATGACCTTTGGCATCTGGCTGTTCGGCGTGCTGGCCGATCGCTTTGCCCGCTGGAAAATCTTCCTGATTTACCAGACTGGTGCGGTGGCGATGGTGATCCTCTATGCACAACTGCGCGATCCCACGGTGATGCTATTTACCGGCGCAGTGATGGGGATGTTCGTTAACGGCATGATTGGTGGCTACGGCGCACTGATTTCTGATACCTATCCCGTGCAGGTTCGTGCGACGGCGCAGAATGTTTTATTTAATTTGGGGCGGGGTGTTGGCGGTTTTGGCCCACTGGTTATCGGGCTGCTGGCGATGCAGTTCTCCTTTACGGCGGCGATCACGCTATTGGCTCTGATCTATCTGCTGGATATTTTTGCCACGCTGTTTTTACTGCCTAAGACGCAGGGCAGTGAGGATTCGCTGGGCGCGATCGGCTAATCGGGCAAGGGAACGACCGGTACCATGCCGGGCGCACGTGCAAAATAGCGGCTGTTTTCTGGCGTGGCTGACTTACCGATACGGGAAGCCAGCAAAAACCGCCGGGTTCAACAGCCCGGCCGGGATTACCCGGCTTTACAGGCTCAGGCTTTATCGGCGGGTTAGCTGCCAGCCTTTCTGCCGCCACAGCTCGGGCAACTGCGCCATATCCTCAAAAGACGTGACCAGCGGATGATCCAGCGGCTTATTGTGGGCATCCGCGCAGTAGTAGAACACCGGGATGCCCGCCGCGATGCCAGCTTTGGCGCCCGCTTCGGAATCATCTACAAGGATGCACTGCTCCAGCGGGATGCCCATCTGTTCTGCCGCATACGCCATCAGCGCCGGATCGGGCTTCCAGCGTGAAATTGTATAGCCGCTGTACAACCGGTCATCAAAATAGTCGAGCATGCCGGTCAGCCCCAGTGAATGCTGCATTTTCGGTACGGTGCCATTCGAGACCACGCACATGGGCACGTTAATCTGCTCCAACAGAGCTTTTGCACCCGCAACAGGTTGTAGCTGTTCCTCAAAAAGGCGTGCTACTTCCTGGCGGTAAGCCGGTTCCAGCTCTTCGACGCTGGCACTGAGATCGTAAGCGGCGGTTACATCGGCAATAATGTCATAGAGCTTTACACCCTTATACTTTTCAAACATTTCCTGCAGGGATAGCCCGACACCATAGCGTGCAAACGTATTGACGTAAGCCTGGGTACAGAGCAGCTCGCTATCCACCAGCGTGCCGTCACAGTCAAAAAAGATACAGCTAACAGACATGGGTTCATCCTTAACGAAGGGGCGTGCTTTTACTTTACCCGCCGAAAGGGAAAACGCGACCGGAAAGATGAAATTTCCGTTAACGGCAGTGAACGCAGGGTTAACCAGGCGCAATCGGTTGCGAAAAAACCCTGATGCCGTCTGGCAAATTAAAATTTATCGTTTAGGATAGCCGACGATAACTTTTCTCCGTTTTGGAATCTTATATGAACAACTCAGGTCTACTGCAGCGGATCTTCAAACTACAGGAACACGGCACGACGGTGCGAACGGAAGTGATTGCCGGTTTTACCACCTTCCTGACCATGGTCTATATCGTTTTCGTGAATCCGCAGATCCTCGGCGTAGCCGGCATGAATACGCAAGCGGTATTCGTGACGACCTGCCTGATCGCCGCCGGAGGCAGTATTCTGATGGGGCTTGTCGCCAACCTGCCGGTAGCGCTCGCCCCCGCCATGGGCCTGAATGCCTTTTTTGCTTTTGTCGTGGTCGGCGCGATGGGTGTTTCCTGGCAGACCGGCATGGGCGCTATCTTCTGGGGTGCCGTAGGGCTGCTGCTGCTGACCATTTTCCGGGTGCGCTACTGGATGATTTCCAATATTCCGGTCAGCCTGCGCGTGGGCATTACCGCCGGTATCGGCCTGTTTATCGCGATGATTGGTCTGAAGAATGCCGGTATCGTGGTGGCGAACAAAGAGACGCTGGTGGCCGTAGGGGATTTAACCTCGCATAGCGTGCTGCTTGGGGCTTTAGGCTTCTTTATTATCGCCGTGCTGGCCTCGCGCAATATTCATATTGCGGTGCTGGTTTCTATTGTGGTTACCACGCTGATCGGTCTGGCACTGGGTGACGTGAAGTTCAACGGCGTGTTTTCTATGCCTGCGGGGATGACGTCCATTCTGGGCGAGGTCGACCTTAAAGGTTCGCTGAATATCGGCATGGCGGGGATTATCTTCTCCTTTATGCTGGTAAACCTGTTTGACTCTTCCGGCACGCTGATTGGCGTGACGGACAAAGCCGGGCTGACCGACGAAAAAGGCACGTTTCCACGCATGAAACAGGCGCTTTACGTTGACAGTATCAGTTCGGTTGCAGGCGCTTATATCGGCACCTCTTCCGTTACCGCCTATATTGAAAGCTCTTCCGGCGTTTCTATTGGTGGACGCACCGGGCTGGTGGCCGTTGTGACAGGCTTGCTGTTCCTGCTGGTGATGTTCCTGTCGCCGCTGGCGGGCATGGTGCCTGCTTATGCCGCGGCTGGCGCGCTGATTTATGTGGGCGTGCTGATGACTTCCAGCCTGGCGCGCGTGAAGTGGGACGATCTGACCGAGGCGGTTCCGGCCTTTGTCACCACCGTAATGATGCCTTTCAGTTTTTCCATTACCGAGGGTATTGCGCTGGGCTTTATTTCTTACTGCGTGATGAAACTGGGCACCGGCCGCTGGCGCGAAATTTCGCCGTGCGTCATCGTGGTGGCCATCCTGTTCGTGTTAAAAATCGTCTTTATCGACGCGCACTGATCTGAACGGGCCGCTGGCCCGTTTTTTTTGGCTGGGCTAAAGCGTCATGGCTTTTCCCGGCGGCAGGCTGACCAGTCGGAGCGCTCGCGACCCTGTCGTGTGCCCACCTGCCGGGACAGTCTGCAACCCTTTCCAGCCCGCATCGTCCACTTCCCACAGCGAGAGCCGGTCACAACCATGAGAATGGGCGCAGGACCAGATAATCAGCGGTTCCACATCGGAAAAGGCTTCTATTTGCGGCTGCAGAAGCGAACGTAATCGTCCGGCAGCAGGATGTAGCCTTAACGACTCTTTTTCCGGGTTATCGGTTAGTTTCAGTATGCTTTGACGTATCGTCCAGAGCTGGGTTGCTGCCTCGTCCGGATCGGTTTGTGCCTGAACCCAGGCCTTTTCAGCCGGCGAAATTTCACGCGAATACTGTTCCAGTGCCTGTCGGCTGTGCGCGCGCACTATCTCCATGTCTAACCCGACACCGCCATCCTCCCCGGCCAGCAGGACGCCAACAATATTGCTCGCATAGGCGATGCTAAAATCGGGCAGCTGTGGATCGGCAAAGTGGGGACGCCCGTTTGGTGACAGCCGAATTTCAGGCAGTGGCGCAATACCATAAAGGTGCAGCAGCATTTCCGCCAGCAGCATGCGGGCCGTCAGGAAGCGCGTTTGCCGTCTTTCCGGCAATTTTCTGGCGCTCTCTATTGTCTGTTGAGAAAGTTGGCGCTGCGGGGGAGAAATATCTGTCAGGATCCAGCGTGCAAAATGGCTGCCCATCTGTCGCTCCGTGAAAAAAGAGTGAACGCTCTTTATTATTGTAAGAAATTTACTGGCAAATGACAGATAATTTTAGCCATTTCCCACTAAAGCAGGATAAATATTAACGGTGGAAAGACCGAGTTCGAGAATGAATTTTATTAATTTTTAATGTATTTATTAGTCTGTTTTAATTTGAATGCTTCCCTGTAATATTACTTTGTCCGAGCTGGAAGAGATCACACCTTACTCTTAATAATAGTGTAAGGTGTCAATAAATCTGAAAAGCTATTTTTAATTATAAATTGAAGTTGATCCCTGGAAGGGGAATAGTGTAACTTTCTCTGCCACTCATGGGTGATGGATTTTATTAATTATTAATAATGTTAGGGAAAACAAACCGTTATTTTGCAGGGAAGCGGTTCAATATTTGCAGACGAAATGGTTGGGGAAAGCTTTGCTAACCTCCGCCTGTCCGGCCTGGGCCGTCGCTCTGGCGTCGATACTGTTTTTTACTCTGCTACTGACCTTTATCCTTTACGGCACGTTCACGATTAACGTTAACGGTGAAATCATCTCATTACCGCACGCTATCACCCTGTTTGCACCACAGCAGGGGATTATTACTAAAGCCTGGGCTGAAAATGGCCAGCGCGTAAAAAAGGGCGATCGCCTTTATCAAATTGATGTCAGTCGCATTAGCTCAACCGGTAATGTCAGCGCGCGTTCAGTCGAAGCGATTAATCAGCAGATTACGCTATCGGAAACGATTATTTCCCGGCTTCAAAACAAAGCGATCGCGCTAAAGAATTTGCAGCATCAGTTGGAACAGTACCGTGTAGCCCATCAAAAATCACAGAAGCTGATTTATGATGCCGCAAAGGGCCTGAAGGAAATGCGGAAAAGCATGACGAATTACGGTGACTATTTATGTAAGGGACTCATTAGCAAAGAGCAGTTTGCGAACCAGCGCTACTTTTTTATCAGCAGCAGAACGCCTGGCAAAGCCTGAACACCCAGGCAATCCAGGCGTCTTTGCAAATCAGTAAGCTGGAAAGCGAATCGATCACCAAAGGCATTGAGCAT
The DNA here is from genome assembly GCA_003512805.1 of Erwinia sp. Taxonomy (GTDB): domain Bacteria; phylum Pseudomonadota; class Gammaproteobacteria; order Enterobacterales; family Enterobacteriaceae; genus Erwinia. The sequence goes on from DOOK01000158.1 coordinate 4,651, forward strand.
GATAACCAGATTTCGCAGTATCAGGCGCAGCGATCTGATGCGTCAGCTCGCAGAAGGAGATGCCAGCGGCACACTGTTGATCCTCGCCCCAGTGAGGGCAAAATCGAAAATATGAGCGTGACGGAAGGGCTGATGGTGGGCGCTGGCGACAGTCTGGCCCAACTAACGCCTGCCAGCAGCACCCGTTACTACCTGATGCTGTGGCTACCCAAAATACTACCAGTCTGCCCTATATCTATCCTGGCGACGCCATTAACTTGCGCTATGAAGCCTTTCCCTACGAGAAGGATGATCAGTTTCCGGGCCGTATCCTGTCTGTTTCTAATGTGCCCGCCTCTTATCAGGAGATGGGCAAATACAACACGCTTCCTCGTACTGACGGCGTGATTGAACCTTATTACAAGGTCATCGTCGCGCTTGAAGAGAGCCGGTTCATTGACCACGGCAGGCCGCTGGCGCTTTCCGGTGGGCAGAAGCAGCGCCTGTTGATTGCGCGGGCCTTATACCGACGGCCCAATATCCTGTTTCTGGATGAAGCGACCAGCCATCTGGATCTGGCTAACGAGGCGCATATCAACGCCTCCGTAGCGGCGCTGAACATCACCCGCATCTTTATCGCACTCCGGCCTTCAACTATCGCCAGCGCGGACAGGGTGATTGAACTGTAAAATCGCGCCCTGTGGGAAAGCAGGGCGCGGGAACCTTTACTTGCCGATACAAAAACTGGAGAAAATGCGTCCCAGCAGATCGTCGGAGGTAAACTCGCCGGTGATTTCGCTCAACGCCTGCTGCGCGACGCGCAGCTCTTCTGCCAGCAGCTCGCCCGCTTTCGCGCCCAGCAGCTGCTCTTTCCCCTGAAGTAAGTGAACGGCCGCTAACTCCAGTGCCTGAAGATGGCGACGGCGCGCCAGGAAGCCGCCTTCGGTATTGCCTGCAAAGCCCATCGTTTCTTTAAGGTGCTCGCGCAGAACCTCAATGCCTTCACCGGTACGCGCGGAAAGGCGAATAAGTGAGTGATCGTTCACTTGCGTTAGCCCCAGCGTTTCGCCCGTGACATCCGCTTTATTGCGCACCACGGTAATCGGCAGGCTGGCCGGCAGACGAGCAATAAAGTCCGGCCAGATTTCCGCCGGTTCCGTCGCGCCCGTGGTGGTGCCGTCAACCATAAACAGCACGCGGTCGGCCTGCTCGATTTCATGCCAGGCACGCTCAATACCGATCCTTTCTACCTCATCGCTGGCTTCGCGCAGGCCGGCGGTATCGATAATATGCAGCGGCATACCGTCGATATGAATATGTTCACGCAGCACGTCGCGCGTGGTGCCGGCAATATCGGTGACGATAGCAGCTTCGCGCCCCGCCAGCGCGTTCAGCAGGCTCGATTTCCCGGCGTTGGGGCGGCCCGCAATGACCACTTTCATGCCTTCACGCAGCAGGCTGCCCTGACGCGCCTCGGCGCGTACGCCGTCCAGGTCGGCTATCACCTGATTCAGCTGGGCTTCGATTCTGCCGTCTGACAGGAAGTCTATTTCCTCATCCGGAAAATCAATCGCCGCTTCTACATAGATTCGCAGGTGAGTAAGTGCTTCCACAAGCGTGTTAACGCGCAGCGAAAAAGCGCCCTGGAGGGAGTTCAGCGCCGAACGAGCTGCCTGTTCCGAACTGGCATCAATCAGATCGGCAATAGCCTCTGCCTGCGCCAGATCGAGCTTGTCGTTCAGGAAGGCGCGCTCGGAAAACTCGCCGGGGCGAGCGATACGCACGCCAGGAATAGCCACAATGCGCTTCAGCAGCAGATCCAGAATGACCGGGCCGCCGTGGCCTTGCAGCTCCAGCACGTCTTCGCCGGTAAAAGAATTCGGGCCGGGAAACCACAGCGCAATTCCCTGATCCAGCGTGGCGTTATCGGCGTCACGAAAGGGCAGATAGTCGGCGTAGCGGGGCTTCGGCAGTTTGCCCAACAGCGCGTGGGCCACCTCGGTGGCTTTCGGGCCGGAAACGCGCAGAATACCCACGCCACCGCGGCCTGGCGGCGTCGCCTGGGCGACGATAGTCTCGCTATGACTCATGTTCGACTCTCTTTTTAAGACAAAAAAATAAGGCGGTCTGTTGACCGCCTTATGATAACGATTGTCCGCGCCGTTGGCGACGGCAGGTCGTTTACGCTTTTTTCTTGTCGCGGCTGTGCAGACCGCGTTTTTCCAGCCCGCGGTAAATCAGCTGCTGCTGCAGAATGGTCACCAGGTTGCTGACGATGTAGTACAGCACCAGACCAGACGGGAACCACAGGAAGAACACGGTGAAGATGACCGGCATAAAGGTCATGATCTTCTGCTGCATCGGGTCGGTCACGGTGGTAGGCGACATTTTCTGAATGAAGAACATCGTCATGCCCATCAGGATCGGCAGGATATAGTACGGGTCCTGAGCTGAAGATCGGAAGAGCGGTTCAGCAGGAATGCCGAGACCGGAACGGTATCTCGTA
>DOOK01000160.1:0-260 GCA_003512805.1 Erwinia sp.
CGATGGAAGCTAACCCTAATGCGGGTATCATCCAGTCTTCGCCGAAAGCGTCCGGGATGGATACGCTCTATGCACGTTGCCAGCAGTTTGCCACCCGTGTTTACGGCCCGCTATTTACGGCCGGCCTGCACTTCTGGCAGCTGGGCGAATCGCATTACTGGGGCCACAACGCCATTATTCGCGTGAAGCCGTTTATTGAGCATTGCGCGCTGGCGCCGCTGCCGGGTGAAGGCTCTTTTGCCGGTTCTATTCTGTCGCAT
>DOOK01000160.1:322-3338 GCA_003512805.1 Erwinia sp.
GCCGCGCTGATGCGCCGTGCGGGCTGGGGCGTTTGGATCGCTTACGATCTGCCGGGCTCCTATGAGGAGCTGCCGCCAAACCTGCTGGACGAGCTGAAACGCGACCGCCGCTGGTGTCACGGTAACCTGATGAACTTCCGTCTGTTCCTGGTAAAAGGCATGCACCCGGTACACCGTGCGGTGTTCCTGACGGGCGTCATGTCCTACCTGTCGGCCCCGCTGTGGTTTCTGTTCCTGGCGCTGTCAACGGCGCTTCAGGTGGTGCATACGCTCATGGAGCCACAATACTTCCTGCAGCCGAGGCAGCTCTTCCCGGTCTGGCCGCAGTGGCGTCCCGAGTTGGCAATAGCGTTGTTCTCCACCACCATGGTGCTGCTGTTCCTGCCGAAGTTGCTCAGTATCATCCTTGTCTGGTTCAAGGGCGCGAAGCCTTACGGTGGCGTGATACGGGTTACCGTTTCGCTGTTCCTGGAAGTACTGTTCTCCGTGCTTCTGGCGCCGGTGCGTATGCTGTTCCATACGGTATTCGTGGTCAGCGCCTTCCTGGGATGGGAAGTGGTCTGGAACTCGCCGCAGCGTGATGATGATGCGACACCGTGGAGCGAGGCGTTTAAACGTCACGGTTCACAGATGGCGCTGGGCATCGTCTGGGCTGCCGGCATGGGCTGGTTGGATCTGAACTTCCTGTGGTGGCTGGCGCCGATCGTCTTCTCGCTGATCCTGTCGCCTTTCGTGTCGGTCTATTCAAGCCGTTCCACGACCGGTATGGCCTCTAAGCGCGCTAACCTGTTCCTGATCCCGGAAGAGTTTGAGCCGCCAAGAGAGCTGCTCGACACCGATCGTTACAACGCGTTGAACCGCGAACGTGCGCTGAAAGATGGCTTTATGCACGCGATGTTTAACCCATCGTTCAATGCGCTGGCCAGTGCAATGGCGACTTCGCGTCACCTGACGATCGATATTCTGGAGTTTGCCCGCGACCGCCGTGTTGAGCAGGCGTTGAGCGAATCACCCGCGAAGCTGGATCGCGATCGCCGCCTGGCGTTGATCAGTGACCCGGTTACGCTTTCCAGAATGCACTATCGTCTGTGGCAGCATGCCGACAAGTATCACGACTGGTTCGATTATTATCAGTCTCTGCGCATGAATCCGCTGGCTATTCAGCCAACGAAAATCTGAAGCAGGCATAAATAAAAAATCCGGGAACGCAGGTTCCCGGATTTTTTTTGCCGTAAAGAAAGGCGGAGATTACTTCTTCGCTTCAACGCCCGGCGCGGCATCACGCGTCATAAACTGCTCGGTCACGTCAGGCAGATGATTCAGCGCCCAGTCGGCCATCGCCACTTCCTGCTCGCGGATCTGAGCAAAAATTCTTGCCCCTTCGGTATCACCCACCAGTTCTGCTGCTGCAATCAGCGAGGTGTAGCTGGCGATTTCCAGGTTTTCGAACACGTAGCTGCTGATAGCGCCTTTCACGACTTCATCGTCAGCCATCATGCCGCCCATGGCCTGACCGAAAGCCGTCAGTTTACCCATGGTATCTTTCAGCACGGAGTGGGAGGTATCGTAACGGTCAATAACCGACTGTACCAGCGCCTGCTGCTGACGAGTTTCTTCAATGTGCTGGACGATACGAGCTTTCAGGTCGGGATAGTGTTCAAGACGGTCTGCCTGTTTTTCCAGCATACTTTCCGCTTGCTTTTCCATCGCATGGGCATCTTTTACCCAGGCCAGATAGTTTTCTTCATGAGTGGTCATAGTATACCTCTTAATGATTCGTGTTCCGGAAGACGACTTGTGGCCTTATTACTGTTCAGCTTATCGTTATTGCTGCTCAGCAATGACGGTCAGCTTCTCGTCAGTCGCCTTCTCTTCTTCCAGCGTTTCACCCAGCAGGCGAGCCGCTTCTTTGTAGCCCAGTTTTAAGGCCAGCGCACGCAGCGTGCCGTAAGTCGCAATTTCATAGTGCTCAACTTTCTGTGCCGCACCAATCAGGCCAGCGTCACGGACCGGGCCAGCCTCGACAGAATCAATAATTTCCTGCGCTTCTTCTACCAGACCTTCAAGGGCATGGCATTTCATGCGTTTAATGCGCACGCCGTCGGTGCTTTCGACCAGCTGATCCAGACGCTCTATCTGGCCCTGCGTCTCTTCAAGGTGCTGTTTGAAAGCAGCGACCAATTTTTCATCGGTAGCGGCACGTGCCATTTTAGGCAGAGCACGAGAGATCTGTTTTTCCGCACTGTAAACATCGGACAGGTCATGAATAAATAAATCTTCCAGCGTCTTGATGGTCATATTTCACTCCGTTTCAATACAGGAAAGAAAGCGTTAATTCACACTCCGTAAAGTTACAGAAATAAGGTTAGCTGGTTATGCGTATTTCGGTAGGCAACAAAGAGACATTTTCGATTTCAAGGATTATTCTGAGAGTGATATCACGGGCAAAAGATAAAAATGACATTTAACAAAAGGTTGAATTTTATAGCTGGTGAAAATAGAAAGGGGCAAATTATTCACTTTTCCCGCGCGGCGTATCATCGGGCAGGCCAAAGAGGCGGGAAAAGCAACGTGATTTTTCTGAATGCGCTTATAAAGCGTTAATTAAGCCCGCCAACGAACGACGGCGGGCCTGGGGGGAATTAAACCGTAGCCTGTGCGCTGGTCATTCCCGGGACTAAAATAATTTTCCGGCAGTCTTCCTGGCGCTTTTCAAAAATCTCATAACCGCGTGCTGCCTCTTCCAGCGGCATATGATGGGTAACGATTTCCTCAGGCTTCAGATGCCCCTGTTCAATCAGCTTCAGCAGGTCAGGAAGATAAGCGTGAACATGCGTCTGACCCATTTTAAAGGTCAGTCCCTTATCGAAAGCGTCGCCAAACAGGAAGCCATGAATAAAGCCGGCATAGACGCCAGGCACGCTGACAATCCCGCCACGACGGACGGCCGCAATACACTGACGCAGCGCTTTGCCGCTACTGCCTTCCAGCTTCAGATTGCTGAGCACGGTTTCCG
>DOOK01000160.1:3490-6188 GCA_003512805.1 Erwinia sp.
CTGCCTTTGGCTTCAAAACCCACCGCGTCGATCACGGCATCCACGCCACGATGGCCTTTGGTATTTTCAATAATCCAGGCTGCCGGATCATCGTTGTCATCAAAATTGATTGGGATAACGCCATATCTTTCGCGGGCAAAGGCGAGGCGGTAGTTATGATGGTCAATCATAAAAATTTGCTCGGCGCCTGCCAGCCTGGCGCAGGCTGCACTGAGCAAGCCAACCGGCCCGGCACCGAAAATAGCCACGCTGGATCCCGGCTTGACCTCGGCGTTCTGTACCGCCTGCCACGCCGTAGGCAAAATATCGGAAAGGAACAGCACTTTTTCATCCGACAGCGTATCGGGCACTTTAAAAGGGCCGGCATTTGCTTTTGGCACACGCACGTACTCTGCCTGGCCGCCGGGGATCCCACCATAAAGATGGCTAAAACCGAACAGCGCGGCAGGCGGCGTAATTTTTTTCGGGTTCAGAATGGCACCCCGGCCGCTATTGGTCGTTTCGCAAGCAGCATACTGATGGAGATGACAGTAGAAGCAGTCACCGCAGGCAATGACAAAGGGGATAACCACCCGATCGCCTTTTGCGACTTTCGTGACGGCGCTGCCTGCTTCCACTACTTCACCCATAAACTCGTGGCCAAAAATGTCACCGTGCTCCGTGCTGGGAATTTTGCCGCGATAAAGATGCAGATCGGAGCCACAAATAGCCGTGGCCGTTACGCGCAGGATGATATCATCTGCGGCCTCAATCGTTGGGTCAGGCATGTTATCAACGCTGACCCGGTGCGGGCCGTGGTAGGTAAGGGCTCTCATATTTTCTGCTCCAGTCTGTTTTAATCTCACGCAAAAGCGTAAAAAGTGACGCTTACCAAGCATAGAACATGAAAATGAACGCAGGGGGCCTGGGGCGCTGAAAGCTCAAACATCCGACAAAGAGAAGCTAAACTGGAGGGAGAATTGACAGAAATTTTGCGATGCATGGGCTTACTGATGTTAGCCGTTACGTTACAATAGCGCGTTTTTTATACCATCGGGGAAGTGAATGACCACACTGTTACGTTCTTTATTGCTGATAGTCAGCCTGACAATGCTGACCGGCTGCGGCAGCATTATCAGCCGCACTTTTCCCGGTCAGGGGCATGGCAATCACTATTACCCTGGCGTGCAGTGGGATGTCCGTGATACACCCTGGCGCTTTCTGACCATTATCGATCTGCCGCTGTCGCTGGTTCTCGATACGTTATTGCTGCCGGTGGATGCGCACCACGGACCTTACGAGTAAACGTTATTCCCAGCGGTCTGCGCGGTCAGATTCGCTGTTATCGTCTTCCCACTCATCCGCTGCGGCTTTACCTTCTTCCGTGTCACCTGGCGGTTCCAGCTGGAATTCACCTTCATCCCATTCGTGCAGCGTATTTTCCGGCAGCCATTCCTGGCGCAGTTCAATTTCATCGAAGTCGCCGTCGAAAATGGCCTGTGCCGCTTCGCCGGTGCGCAGCGCAAGGATTTCACCCTCTTCGATATCGTCTGCAAGGAACTCTGCCTGCCACATGATATCGCCATCCTGCATTACATATTTTTGCAGGTTGAACTGACTTACCGCGGCATCATCCTCTTCCATTTCCGGGTTAGCGGCTAAAAACTCTTCACGCGCGGCGTCGATAGCCTCTTCCAGCGTTGCATACATGCTCATCAGGTTTCTCCATAACAAATAATGCAGGTTTTAAAGAAGGATAGTAGAAGATCGGCTGCGGTAAACCCTGAGAGGGAAAAAAATAAATGAAGATTTATATTAATTAATCAATGAGTTAATCAAATACCGTTTGCAATCAATAAGGCGGGCTGACACACGCTTGAGAACATCAGTTAAAAAGGCGAGTTGAGCAGAGTTTCCTGCGTTACCATGACTCAATTTTTGCACAGGGAGCAAGGTCACATACAGCGTGCCGCTAACCGCACTCTCATCAGTGGCCGGGCTGAGCAATAAAATGATTTGACGCTTACATCCGCAATGCGTCAGGGCTGGTGGCGTAATAATTGCTCGTTTTTATATGAATTTTTGTCGTTTGATTAAAAAAACAGACCGGTATTAAGGTAAAAAAACCTTATAGAATTGGGCAACATAAAAGAGGATAAGGCCTTGATGAGCTGTTGCCTGGTGACAGGATTTTAAAGCTGCTTAATCAATCACTCTGCTTCAAAAAAAAACCCGGCCTGAGCCGGGTTTTGTCTTTCGGTAGAGAACTTACTGCAGCAGAGACATAACGCCCTGTGGAACCTGGTTGGCTTTTGACAGCACGGAGGTACCAGCCTGCTGAAGGATCTGCGCCTTCGACATGTTAGAAACTTCTGTTGCGTAGTCAGCATCCTGGATACGTGACTGTGACGCGGTCAGGTTGGTCACAGTGGTGTTCAGGTTGTTGATGGTAGATTCAAAACGGTTCTGAATCGCACCCAGGCCGCTACGTGCGGTATCAACATCTTTGATACGCGCGTCGAGGTCTGACAGGTTACCGCCGGTCACGCTGAAGGTTGCGCCCAGGCCGGAAGCCTGGAAGCCTGCGCCTGACAGGTCGATGCTGATGGCGTTAGCGTCGGTTGCGTCGTTGGCGCCAACCTGAATTTTTACGCTGCCGGTGCTGTTGAAAATCGCCGTGCCGTTAAAGGTTGAAGCAGTACCGATACGGTTGATTTCA